>JAOTUT010000510.1 GCA_029863735.1 Ignavibacteria bacterium | reverse complement strand
GACAGGTACACTATTAATATACAAAATCCTAAAAATGCTCAAGTATCCTGCCCAAAATGTAATATATCCATGATTGAAAAAGATACTTTTTGTCCTAAGTGTCAGTCCTTTGTATATACATTTGAAGTTCCGCCACAAGGAATGTTTGAAGGTTGCATTAATCCGTTATGTGATTGGCAGCGGTGGGAGTCGATAGACGAAGCCGGTGTTAGAGACTATATTGAAATAAAAATTGAGGATAATGGTTGTGGTATACCTAAAGAAGATCTCCCAAGGATTTTTGAACCATTTTATAGTACAAAAGGACAAAAAGGTACCGGGCTTGGATTAGCAGTAATCTGGGGAATCATAGATAATCACGATGGTACAATAAACGTTGAAAGCGAAATTGGTAAAGGGACAACATTCACAATTTTATTACCCATTAACTATCATTTCTCAAAGTAGTATGGTTAAAGATGAAAACATATTAGTTATCGATGATGAGGAGGTAATCCTTCAGGCGGTTTCAAGGATAGCTTCAGCAGAGGGGCTTAATGTAGATACTGAGAATAACGCCAGGTCGGCACTGAAGAAAATTTCTCATAAAGAATACTCTCTCATCCTCTGTGATATTATGATGCCGGAAATAGATGGATTCATATTTCTTGAAGAAATGCAAAAAAGAAAATTACTTACTCCGGTTATTATGATTACTGGTTATTCTACTGTTGAAAATGCTGTTAAGTCTCTTTATAAAGGTGCAATTGATTTTGTTCCAAAACCATTTACGTTTGAAGAGTTAAAAAGTTCAATTAGTCGGGGTCTACAATTTTATAGATTACAACAGAGAATTGAAGAAGCAAAATCTCGGAACGATAATGGAACAATCGCTTATGTCCCTGGCCCTCCTAAGTATAAGCGTTTGGGAAATTTAAGCTGGATGAATCTTGAATCAGTGGGGATTGCAGTAATTGGAGCTGCAGATTTATTCCTGGAGACCATAGAAAAACTAATAAATATTGAATTAATGGAAGTTGATGAATCGCTAGTTCAGGGAGAATCTTGTGCTAATTTTATTACTGATGATGAATTAATTCATCATTTCATCTCACCTGTTAGTGGAAGAATTATAGAAAGAAATGAGAGATTGTTGAGTAATATTAGCCTTCTTGAAAAAGATCCATATTTTGATGGCTGGCTTTATAAAGTAATACCTGCGAACATTGAATATGATATGAAATATCTTGTACCTTGTGCTTCTGACAGGATATGACTTTTGATTTTAATATTTAAAATAAAGTTCTTTAGATTTAAAAATAAATTTTACAGGGAGTAACAATGGCACTATTCGTTTTAGCGGTTATCGTCTTTATTATTGCTGATATAGCAATAAGATTTATAGCAAAAAAAATAAGTGCGAAAAAAATACTTCATGAGCGGGAAGAGGCTTTAAAAGTGAGTCTTAACTTAGACTTCAGCAGAGAAGCCAAAACTCTTAAACGAGCTGAAGTGGAAAATCCGAACGCAAGAATTCTATGCGTTGATGATGAGTCGGTTATACTCGATAGCTTTAGAAAAATTCTTGTGCTTGATGGTTATTCGGTCGATACTGTAGAAAATGGAAAGGAGGCCCTTGGCCTTGTTCAAACTCATTCTTACGATTTTGTTTTTACAGATCTTAAAATGCCTGAAATGGATGGGGTGGAAGTTACAAAATCAGTTAAACACCTGCGACCGGATATCGATGTGATTATAATTACGGGTTATGCTACAGTTGAAACGGCAGTTGAATGTATGAAGTTTGGTGCTATGGATTATGTGCAGAAGCCGTTTACAGAAGATGAGCTTCTTGAATTCACTAAAAAATCGCTCATCAAAAGGGAAGACAGAATAAGCAAAACGTTAAAACCGAAAGTACACATTACTCATTTTAAGGAAACCGGAGGTGTTACAACACCCGAATTTCAAATACCGGGTGGAGTTTTTATTTCAGATGGACATTGTTGGGCAAATGTTAGTGAAGATGGAACTGCTAAAGTAGGTTTAGATGATTTCGCAAAAAAAGTAATTGGAAAAATTCATTCAGTG
>JAOTUT010000509.1 GCA_029863735.1 Ignavibacteria bacterium | reverse complement strand
GAACTCACTTTTTACTTCAATGTTCCCGCCGTGTTTTTCAATAATATCTTTAACGAGCGAAAGACCCAACCCGCTTCCTTTTTCACCAGCAGTACCTTCAGAAGTGAACTTTGTTTCAATGCTGAATAATTTATCAAGGTTTCCTGATTTGATTCCTATGCCTGTATCCTTCACTGAAAAACTAATAAATCGGGATGTCTGAGAGACATTTACAGAAATCATTATCCGATCTCCCAATTTTGTGAATTTGACCGCATTGGAAAGCAGGTTAATAAAAGCCTGAAGGATGAGGTTTTTATCACCATAGATATGTAAAGCCGGTTCAACAAGATTTTCAATCTCAATACCTTTTTTCAGAGCTGTACCAGAAACAGTATTTATTGAACTCTCAATAATTTCTCTTGCATTAAGTTTTTCAGGTTCGAACTTTATTCTACCTGTTTGCAGTCTTGTCCAATCCAGCATAGAATTAACAAGTGCCAGCATAGATTTGGACGAATCCTGGATGTAAACTATATATTGCAGCTTTTCAACGTCTGTAAGAGTATCATCTTCTAAAAGCAAATCAGTAAATCCAAGTATTGAGCTAAAAGGAGCTCTTAAGTCGTGTGAAATAATAGATAAAAATCTGTCTTTGGCATCATTGAGTTTTTTAAGATTTGCGGCTGATTGTTTTAGTTCTTCTTCTGCCCGTTTATTAAAAGTAATATCACTAATCAATCCATATACTTTTTGAATATCGCCTTCTGAATTTCTGATAACATTAATTTTATTTCTAACCCAAACAACATTTCCGCTCTTATTTATAATTCTAAATTCAAACTCACTGGTTATCTGCATATCACTCTTCCACAGAAATGACAAGCGCTTTTTCAAATCACGAAAATCATCAGGATGAATAATTTTTAAAAATAATCTTTGATCACTTAAGAACTCTGTTTGAGTATAACCAGTGATTTTTTCAATGGCTTTTGAATAGTATGTCGGAAACATTTTACCATCGAAACGTTCGAACGTATACAGCATGTCATCGATATTTTCTGCAATGTTTCTATATTTTTGGTCAGAGTCTTTTGCTGCTTCCTGCATTCTTTTTCTCTCAGTTACGTCCTTAACGATGAGAACAAGATGCAGCTGATTATTTTCCTGAAGCTCAAAGGCACTGAGCTCCGCATAAAAAACTAAGCCGTCTTTTTTTCTTGCAAGGAATTGCAACCTTTCCCGTTCTGGTTTAGAGTTTCTTTTGTTATTTAAATACTGCGTAACAACGGGAATATTATCTTCAGAAACTAATTCAATAAGATTTTTCCCCTCAAGTTCCTTTGCATCTTCATAGCCGAATATTTTTGCAAAGGAATTATTTGCTAAAGTAATTCGTTCGTCCAGCTCAACTGCAATTCCATCGTTCGCAGCTTTGAACATAGATTGATAAATATTCCCGGAAGTAATTTGAACGACAGGCTCAATCTCTTCAACAATCGCAATAGTTTTCTTTTCAGCTTGCTTTATTATCGGCGAATCTAAAATTATCCGGCTACATACAACAAGAATCTGAGATTCATCTTCTCTGCTTTTATAGAAGTTCAAATGCACAGGTAATTTACCTGAGTTTTTATTTTCAAGGTATGTAGACAGCTCACAGGAATTCTTATCATCTAATTGGCGGGTGATCTTTAATAGCTTTTCCTTATCAATCGAAGAAAATAATTCGGCAGCTGATATACTCTTTTCTGTTCTTGAAATGCTGGATATGATTTCGAATTGCTCATCCCAATCAATAATATCGCCGTTGCTATTAATTAATAATAGGCCAGTATCACTCTTTCTCGATATTTCTTTATAGTATTCAAGTTTCTTTAACCTTTCTACCATTGAATTAATTTCTTCAGGAGGGAGGGGACTTTCCTTAAATACTAAATAAATTACCTGAACAAAACCATTCTCACTGATTACTGGTTCTATGCTGCAGTCAAATTTTTTAACACCGTCATTCAGAATAAATTCGATTTGTAAAAACTGGGCTTTACCAAACTCAACTGCATTATTAAAAGACTGAATTATTTTTTCTTTA
>JAOTUT010000508.1 GCA_029863735.1 Ignavibacteria bacterium | reverse complement strand
ATCCAGCTGGCGTATCAGAACAAAACAAAGAAAATTTTACTTCTTCTCGTATAATTAAAATGAAAAGATTATTATTGGAACAATCCTTGCGATACTATTATTGTCATTTGGGCAATGATTATCCCGCAAAAACAGCACAATTAAGGTAAGAGAACGAACATTTGTGTCATTTTTTTTGAAGGGTTTAAGGCTATTTCAATGGATAAAATTAAGTTGTTTTCCTACATCATAATGATTGAGATTACAATCATTATAGCTCTCCTCGTCGTGTTAATTAATAATTCATATTTCAATTCTCCTGATCGCAATAAAATTGTTATAACTAGTAACGATTTAATTTATTCTCAAGATAAATCCATTCCTTTTACCGGCAAGATGCAAGACACACTGGGCAATAAAATAATTATTGAGTTCTATGTTGTAGATGGCTGGAAGCAAGGTGAGTATACTCTGCTTACTTTGGATGGTAACTTTGCAGTTAAAGGGTTTATGAACAAAAATAAGAACGATGGTAATTGGAAATATTATTATGAAAACGGTCAGTTAGAATGCACAGGAGATTTCGATAATGACGAGCCAACCGGTAAATGGACGTGGTTTTACAAAAATGGTTTGATCAAGTCTGAAGGTACATTTATTAAAGGAAAAGCCGATGGTCGATGGCTGAAGTACAACGAAGATGGTTTTACTTGCAGAATAATTAACTATCGATTGGGAGACATTATTAGTTTTGTTCAAATTGATAATTTAACTAAAGTGTAAAGACTCAAATCAACTGAACGCATCCTTTACTAATTTCTTTTGATGCTGCAATGAAATTTTATAAGAACCTACCGCAGGACTTGCACTTTCCGATCTTCCGACATAAACCAATTCACAATCATCAGGCAAATCAATTCTCAATCGCTGATTCAGGAAATTCCAGGCACCCATATTCTTTGGTTCTTCCTGAACCCAAATCAATTTTTCCAGAGAAGAATATTTTGCAAATATTTTCTTGAGCAGCTTTGACGGATACGGATAGAATTGTTCCAGCCGTAATATTGCAGTATTAGTATTCCCAATTTCATATCTGTGTTTGAAAAGATCATAGTAAACTTTACCGCTTGTTAAAATCAGTTTACGAATATTATCGTAGTTTTTTACAGTATCATCATCCAATACTTCTTCAAATTTTCCTTTAAGAAATTCATCCTTTGATGATTTTGCATCAGGGGCTCTCAATAAGCTTTTTGGTGTCATAATCACCAAAGGCATCTTAACACCTGATTTAATTTGTCTTCTCAATAGGTGGAAGTACTGAGCTGGCGTAGTAACATTACAAACCTGCATATTATTTTCTGCACAAAGTATTAAGAATCTCTCAAGTCTTGCACTTGAATGTTCTGGTCCCTGTCCCTCAAAACCGTGAGGTAAAAGCAAAACAAGGTTGTTGGGCATCTGCCATTTTTCATACGAGACCACTATGAAATTATCAATTATTATTTGAGCTCCATTTGCAAAGTCACCAAACTGAGCTTCCCATAAAACCAGTGCTAAAGGATCAACAACACTGTATCCGAATTCAAAACCCAAAACAGCGGCCTCAGAAAGAAGGCTGTCAAGAGCTTCCATGTGAGCCTGGTTATCTCCAAGATGGTTCAATGGAAAATATTCAGCGCCCGTCTTTATATCAGTAAATGCAAGATGTCTTTGACTGAAAGTTCCTCTTACACTATCCTGACCACTCAATCTAACAGGTGTACCTTCTAACAATAAACTACCAAATGCAATTGATTCAGCGAATGCCCATTCAGCTTTGCCAGAACCGTCTAAAAGCTTTTTACGATTATCGAGAAACTTGGACAGCTTTGGATGTCCGTTGAAATCATTTGGAATTTTAGTTAACCCACTTACTATAATTTCTAATGTTTCTTTAGTTATTGAAGTATTTTTCTCTGAATGAATAGAATCAATTTCTTTTTTTGGAACTGCTAATATCAAATCGCCATCGAACTTTTTACTTTCCTTTCGAATTTTTTCAATTGAAAGATTCATATGGGCGTTTAGCTCAGCAGAGATTCTTGCAGCTTCAT
>JAOTUT010000507.1 GCA_029863735.1 Ignavibacteria bacterium | reverse complement strand
GCTCTTTCCGGCGTTCCAATAGATGAACCTCCAAACTTCATCACTTTCATTAAATGCTGTTGTTCCTTCTTTATTTTATAGATTATTCGAGTGTGATTAAATCTTTTTGTAAGATAGTCTCAATTTAACTATAAATTAAGCATATATCTCATAGAGCTTAATTGTCTAATTGTTAAACCAAGAGTATTTGGTTTCATATTAAAAGAATGCATAAAACACTTGATTAATTTAGTAAAGGATCTTTGTTATTATCTGAAACAATCAGCTGGGTTGTTTAACGATCAAATTAATTTGTAATTTTTATTAAAGTTACTTCCGGTGTTGAGTTATATCTGATAGGGGCTAATGACATTCCTAATCCTCTTGTCACAACTAGAAGCATGTCTCCAAACCAGAAATCTCCCTTTGTATATTTTGTTTCAAACATTGTGGGAGTAAGTTGAATAAAGGGAAAGACAAAAGTAATCTGTCCACCATGTGTATGACCAGCGAGATACAAATCGAAATTATTTTTTTGAGCAGTCTCAATCAGATGTGGTCTTGGTTGATGTGCAAGGAAAATTTTAAAATCACCAAAATTGTTTGAAGAAAGACTATCCAGAATAGTTTCAGACACAGTTTCCACATAAGTATTTGTGATGAATGTAATGTCAATTTCAGCCTTGTCAACGTTGATTTTCTTTATTCCGTTATCAATCATCAAAACATTGTTGGCATAAAGCGAAGCTTCAACTTCTGAAACACTTTTAGCATAATCGTTCCTGTAAGCCCAGTTATCGTGATCGCCCACGCAAGAGAAAACACCGTACTTCGATTTTATTTTTCCAACTTCTTGTCCACTTATTGTGATATAGTCGGGACCAGTTGTTATTAAATCGCCCGCAATCAAAACCAAATCAGGGTTTAAAGAATTTACAGTAGAGATGAATTTTTCTAATCTTGGTTTATCAGTGTAGTGATCTGCCTGAATGTCTGAGATAAATGCTATTCTGAAGTTTTCAAGAGAGGGTGAAAGATTTTCCTTTTTATACTCAACTGTTCTGACAGAAACGGAGTTATAGTCGTAAATAATTCTGATCGGAATGTAAAATATGAAGAACCCTATTATCAAAAAAAGAAGAGTTGAACGAATTTTTAATAGATGGACCCGGGTTTTTTTATTAAACAGATGAGAAAAGATTTTTATTAAATCCAGGGGTAAAAATAAAAGACAGCATTGAATCATCAGAACAAAGAAAATCCAGAAGGGGTAAATAAGCAGATAATCAATTATTTTGCTCTCTGGTGCTGTTAAGTAGGAACCTGAAATAGCAAAGTATGTGAAGATAAATAATAATGCTATCGGATAGAGATTTACCCAGATGAGATATACTCTTCTTACAAGCCGAAAATTCTTTTCGTAAAATTTTGGAAAAAAAAGTTTGATTGCAAGGTTTACATGCCTAATAAAGTAGAGTTCTACTATTAAAAGAATTGCTATACCAATAAGAAGACGAAGTATAATCCACATAATGTTAATATTGTTTTAAGGAAATTTCTTTATGTAACTAAACAAAAATAAGCCAATTATAATTCATTATTCTTTAGTGATTGGATAAATGAAAGCATTCGCTTATAATGGATCCCTTTCCAGTAGATTTTCTTGCAGGAAGGGCATTGATAAAACTCGTCTTGCGTTTGCACTACTTTTGGCTGAAGTTCATCAATAATCGCCTCTTTTTTGATAGGGTCTAATAATTGATTGCACTCAAGGCAGCGGGAAAATTCTTTTATCTCTTTTTTAAGATTGAATCTGTCTAATATTTCGTTTACTTGTTCCCCAACTTTTGTACATCTCACCCAGTAACCATGGCTCACTTCATTTCTTTTTAAAATACCTCTGTCCTTTGTCAGGATTGCTCTTTTCTCTTTTAGTGAAATGCGAACAATCTCATCATCATCAAAATTATTTTTATACAAGACATCAAAACCCATCATCCTTAAATATCTTGCAAGCTTCCCGAGGTGAACATCTGCCACAAACTTTGGTTTGCGCAGAGGTTTTGGTCTTAAATGTTGTACATCTGAAATATCAAATG
>JAOTUT010000041.1 GCA_029863735.1 Ignavibacteria bacterium | reverse complement strand
AAAAGTTTCAGATTACGTAACAGGAGAAGCATTAAGAGAACATCTTGTTCATTCTGTTCATGATTACCGGATGGTACGCCAGCGTGGAATAATAACTGACTTCAACAAAGAAACTTTCGACCCGGATAGTAGCTTTGCAAGAATCGGAGGCGGTTCACTCGGTGGTAAAGCAAGAGGTCTTGGTTTTGTTAACACACTTATAAACGATTACCAGCTTCGCAATCAGTTTGAAGATGTGTTAATTCATGTCCCGCCAGCTATTGTACTTGGAACAAATGTATTTGATGATTTTCTTGAAATGAATAATCTTCGAAGTTTTGCACTACAATGTGAGGATGATGAAGAAATAACGCAAAGATTTTTGGAAGCATCAAAATTCCCCGAAGAAATTCTGGGCGAACTTGCAGCCTTCCTCAATATTATCAAAAGTCCCCTTGCCGTCAGGTCATCGAGTTTGCTTGAAGATTCTCAGTATCATCCCTTTGCAGGTGTTTATCAGACCTATATGATTCCAAACGATAATGCGAATTCTCTCATCAGACTAAATGACCTTCTCACGACTATTAAAAGAGTTTATGCATCAACATTCTATCAGAATGCAAAAAACTACATTAGAATTACCTCTTACCGTTCTGAAGAAGAAAAGATGGCTGTGATAATTCAGAAGGTGGTAGGCAATAATCATGAGAACAGATTTTATCCAGATTTTTCCGGTGTGGCAAAATCATATAACTTTTATCCATTGCCTCCTCAAAAATCAACCGACGGAATTGTATCTGCTGCTCTCGGTTTAGGCAAATGGGTTGTTGAAGGCGGAAATACAGTAAGATTTTGTCCGAAGTATTCAACTGACTTGCTGCAGTTTCATTCAGTTAAAGAATCTCTTAACAGCAGCCAGATGGAATTCTTTGCTTTGCAGCTTGATGAAAAAACAGACTTTGGAAATATTACATACGACAAACTGGTAAAAACATTTCCGTTAAGCATTGCTGAAAAAGATGGGCCGTTAAGATTTGTTGGCTCAACATATCTTCCTGAGAACGATGCTATTTCTGACGGACTTGGAAGAAGCGGAACACGTTTAGTAACCTTCGCACCCACACTCAGAAATAAGCTTTTCCCGCTTGCTAATGTTCTTGAGCTATTACTAGAAATGGGTAACTGGGGAATGGGAACACCTGTCGAAATTGAATTTGCCGTAAATATTTCAAAACCATCTGGTAAGAAGAAAGAGTTCGGGTTGCTTCAAATGAGACCACTTGTAGTAAGCCACGAATTTGAAGAACTTAGAATTGAAGATATTGAGCCTGATAAACTAATCTGCCAGAGCAACCAGGTACTCGGCAATGGAATTATTCAAGATGTTTATGATGCAGTTGTTGTTGATTTTCATTTATTTGATCGTGCAAAAAGCAGGGAAGTAGCTGCGGAGATTTCCGCGCTTAATAATAAATTGATTTCAGAAGGGAAACCGTATTTGCTTGTAGGTGTCGGAAGATGGGGATCATTGGATCCATGGCTTGGAATTCCTGTAACCTGGGAACAGATAGCTGGTGCAAAAGCCATTGTTGAAACTTCTTTTAAAGATATGGCCGTTGAACCATCTCAGGGTTCACACTTTTTTCAGAATATTACTTCGTTTATGGTAGGTTATTTTACTGTAAACACAATTCAGAATAATGGATTTGTTGATTGGGATTGGCTTCTTGAGCAGGGATCAGTCGAAAGTATGGTTTACACAAAACATATTAGATTTAAAAAACCGATCATAATTAAAATGAATGGGCATGAAAACAAAGGTATAATTTTAAAACCCACTTAAGATTGGATAAACCCGCCTGATGGCGGATAAACCGGAGTAATAATTTTGGCCGAAGAAATTAAATCAAATAGAGAGGAAGTACCAAGTGCATGCCCACACTGTGGTAATAAACTGTCACCATGGCAGCAAGTTCTTCTTGCAACTGACAGAGCGCTTGTTTGCAAGAGCTGTTGGTACAGGATTATTCTGGATGTAATACCATCCACAAAGAAAACAGATTCAGAAAAATCAAAGAATAAAGGTTCAAACTGATGGAATCATACAATTCATTCAAAGTAGCGCGTCAGCAGGTTTTGGAAGCAGCAAAGCTGCTTAACCTTGACGATGCAACAACAGAATTTTTAAGCACACCTCAAATAGAAGTTAATTTCACTATACCGGTTAAAATGGATTCCGGAGTGACAAAAATATTTCAGGCTTTCAGAATTCAATACAATCATGCCAGAGGTCCCGCCAAAGGTGGAATACGTTTTCATCCTGAAGAAACAGTTGACACAATTCGTGCACTTGCCTGCTGGATGACATGGAAAACTGCAGTTGTTGATTTACCTCTTGGAGGAAGCAAAGGGGGGGTAAGATGTAATCCAAAAAAATTATCTGAAACGGAACTTGAAAGACTATCAAGGGAATACATTCGCGGAATATCACCACTGCTTGGAGTAGATATTGATGTACCAGCAACAGATGTTTATACAAATCCTCAGACTATGTCATGGATGATGGATGAGTATGAAACAATTACCAAGCGGCACAGCCCAGGTGTATTTACCGATAAACCCTTGCAGGTGGGAGGTACCGAAGGAAGAAGAGATGCAACAGCAAGAGGAGGAATTATTACTGTTCGCGAAGCTTGCAAAACATACGGATTCGATCCGACAAAAGAATTTGCAATACAGGGATTTGGTGATGCAGGACAACGAGCAGCATTACTTCATAAAGAAATGTTAGGCGGAGGAAAACTAATTGCTGCTAGTGATTCACGCGGAGCCATAATTAACAAGAGCGGATTAGATCCTGAAGAGCTTGTTCATCATAAACTTAAAACCGGGACAGTAATGAATTTCCCCGGAAGCAAAGAAATTCCTCACGAACAGCTTCTTGAACTTGATGTAGAAATTCTATACCCTGCAGCATTAGAAAATGCAATCAACATTAAAAATGCAAAGAACATTAAAGCACGTGTAGTTTGTGAGCTCGCAAATGGACCAACCACTCCCGAAGCTGATTTAATTCTCTTTAAAAACAATGTTCACGTCATACCGGATATTCTCGCCAGTGCAGGAGGAGTAACTGTTTCGTACTTCGAAATGGTTCAGGACAAATCTTTGTTCTTTTGGGAAGAAGAAGAAGTACACAAACAGCTCGATAAAAAATTAACTCTTGCTTATAAACGAGTTCAGGAAGCAATCAGGGAGAAAAAAGTTCACCCAAGACTTGCCGGAATGCTGGTTGGAGTTGCGCGTGTGGCGCAAGCCTGCCAATTAAGAGGTTGGGTGTAAAATAATAAATTTCGCCTGTTGCTTGCAGGCAGGAACTTTGAATTCTGGATTTCGTGGAAAAATAATCTTCGAATAATATTTATGATTTTTATCTCTTTTACCTACAAATCCCTACATTTTCTCTACTAGCAAGATTGAGCCCACAAGTAATTTTCACTTTGGTACGATTTTATATGAATTTCTAAAATCGTAACAATAAATGAAGTTGCTATTTCTATTCATTCATTTTTTTGCGAGGTTTGAGTGTAACAAATTCGGTTTTTTTTGATGAATACTTCTTGCGTTAATCGAATCCTCTCACAACTCTTTGGGGCAAAGATATGACCACTCTTACAATTACACCAGAAAAGGAAAAAATAAAAATTCGGGAAGGAATAATTTCTATTCTTGAAAACATCCAGGCAAGGTTTGGTTATCTTCCTGAAAAAGAACTTAGAAATGTCGCTGAAGAAACAGGAAAATCTCTTGTTGATATTTATGGAGTTGCAACATTCTATAGATCTTTTAGCCTGAAACCTCGTGGCAAACATTTAGTTTCCGTATGCCTTGGAACTGCCTGTCATGTGCGAGGTGGGCCAACAATCGAAAAAGAGTTTGAACATCGTCTTGATGTCAGGCCGGGCGAAACTACAAAGGATAAGGAATTCACTTTAGAAACTGTAGCATGCCTGGGTGCTTGTGCGTTAGGACCAATCGTAGTTGCAGACGGTCATTACTTCTCCAAGGTCATCACACCTAAAGTAAAACAAATCTTAGATAAAACACGCGAAGGATTAGACAAAGTAGAAATCAAAACTGATCAAAGAATATTTCCTGTTGAAATCAGCTGCGCTCGTTGTAACCACAGCCTTATGGATCCTGATCATTTAGTTGATTATCATCCTTCAATACGTGTTACAATTTCTTTCGAAAGAAAACACGGCTGGTTAAGGTTATCAAGTCTGTATGGCAGCTATAACATCGAATCCGAATATGAAATTCCCGAAAATATAGTTGTGAACTTTTTCTGTCCGCACTGCCACACTGAATTAAGAGGTGCAGCAAATTGTGTCGAATGCGGTTCACCTATGATTCCGATGATTGTTAAAGGCGGCGGAGTAATTCAGATATGTTCAAAAAGAGGCTGTAAAGGACATATGCTGGACCTCTCAGGAGGAATTTATGGATAAGTTACATTATTCAGTTTGTGAAACTTCAATGGGGGAAACGTTATGCCAAAGTTAAAATCTATCAACGAATTAAAAGAACTAAAAAGTAGAATAATTGCTGATCATGATACCAGTATTCCAACTATAGTCATCTCTGCCGGGACTTGCGGACAAGCAAGCGGTGCAAATGATCTTATCCGTATAACCAAACGTGAATTAATTGCAAACGGATTAACTAATCGAATACACCTTCGCATTACCGGATGTCATGGATTCTGTGAGATGGAGCCCTCTGTATTAATCGAACCTTCGCGAATTTTCTACCCAAAGGTAACAATAGAAAATATGAGCAGGATCATAAAATCTATTTACCGGGAAGAAATCTTAGAAGATCTGCTCTTCAATGATCCTGAATCCGGAAAACCAATTATAAGACAGGATGATATTCCTTTTTACAAAAATCAAAAACGAACACTTCTCTCAATAAATGAAAAAATTGACCCTATACGTTTGTTCAATTACCTTGAAGTTGGAGGTTATGATTCATTTATCAAAGCAATAGATTCATCGGATCCACATTGGGTTGTTAACGAAGTAAAACATTCAGGCTTACGTGGTCGTGGAGGTGGAGGATTTTCAACCGGGACAAAATGGGAAATGTTAGCTGCACAAAAAAACGGAAAAGAAAAATACCTGGTTTGTAATGCCGACGAAGGTGACCCGGGTGCATATATGGATAGAAGTCTTTTAGAGGGTAACCCGCATAGCATAATAGAAGGTATGTTAATTGGTGCTTATGCAACCGGTACAACAGATGGAATTATTTACGTTCGAAATGAATATCCTCTGGCAATCAAACATTTAATAATTGCATTAAGGCTTGCACACGAATATGGACTGCTCGGTGAAAATATTTTAGGAACAGGTTTTTCGTTTGATATAAATATTGTAAGGGGTGCAGGTGCTTTTGTTTGCGGTGAAGAAACAGCACTCATCAGATCTGTGGAAGGTAAAATGGGAGAACCGAGGCAGCGTCCGCCCTACCCAATTGAAAAAGGAATTTACGGCAAACCGACTGCCATCAATAATGTAGAAACATGGGCTAACATTCCTATCATCCTGAAACTTGGTTCTAAGGAATATTCAAAAATCGGAACATCAAAAAATTCCGGAACGAAAATCTTCAGTCTAGTTGGAAAAGTTAAGAACACCGGGTTAGTCGAAGTTCCAATGGGTATCTCAATAAAAGAAATTATCTTCGATATGGGTGGAGGCGCTCAGGGCAGTGCAAAAATTAAAGCTGTTCAAACTGGCGGACCTTCGGGTGGATGCATTCCAATTGAAAAATTTAATTTGCCTATTGATTACGACAGTCTCTCAGCTGCGGGTTCTATTATGGGTTCGGGTGGAATGATTGTTATGGATGAAAGAACCTGCATGGTTGACTTAGCCAAATACTTTACTAATTTCTTAAAGGATGAATCGTGCGGGAAGTGTTTCGTTTGTAGAAAAGGAACTCAACGAATGCATGAATTGCTCGAAGATATATCGATGGGTCTTGGAACGATTGAGAAACTAGATCTGCTTGAAGAACTTGCGCACGTTGTCAAAGACACTTCAATGTGTGGTTTGGGTCAGACTGCAGCCAACCCGGTTTTATCAACCATTAAATATTATAGAATCGAATACCTCGAACATATTAACAATAAAAAATGCCGGGCAGGAGTATGCAGAGATCTTGTTGGCGCTCCGTGTCAGACAGCTTGCCCGATAGGTACCGAAGCGTGGAGATATATTGCTCATATTGCCGTCGGCGAATACGAAAAAGCTTACTTTGCGATCCGGGAAGCAAATCCGTTCCCATCTGTATGTGCAAGAGTATGCAGTCATCCTTGCGAATATATGTGCAGATCGGGAACTAGCGGCGGACAACCAATTGCAATCCGTGCGCTCAAACGATTTATAACCGACCGGATTGAGCCTTCAACATATAAACCGGTCAGAGATAAAGACAGCAAAAAATCAAAATTTAAAGTTGCGATCATTGGTTCAGGTCCTGCAGGATTAACTGCTGCACATTATCTTTCACTGAAAGGTTATAAGATAACCGTATTCGAAAAAGATGAAACCCCAGGTGGAATGCTTACCAGCGGTATTCCGTCATACAGACTTCCGCGGGAAGTTATAAGAAAAGAAATTGATGCATTGATTGATAAAAATATTACACTGAAAACCAATTCAGTTCTTGGTAGAGATTTTACTATTGATGAGTTATTTGAGCAAGGATACAATTCTGTATTCCTAGCAATGGGAGCTCATAAAAGTAAATTGCTTAATATTGAGGGAGAAGACCTTAAAGGTGTTTTCCCGGCAATTGAATTTCTTAAAGAGTTCAACTTGCATAATAAAAATCTTGCTAAAGGACGTGTTGGTGTAATTGGTGGTGGCGATTCAGCAATTGATGCTGCGCGTGTTTCACTTCGCCAGAAAGATGTTAAAAGTGTAACTTTACTATACCGCCGAACCCGACAGGAAATGCCCGCACTTCAGCACGAAATAGATGCTGCAATTGAAGAAGGAGTCAACTTAGTAACCTTAGTATCCCCAATAAAAATTCACTCCGAAAATAACCAGCTATCAGGAGTTCAATTTATTAAAAATAAATTGGGTGATGTTGATTCAAGTGGACGAAGAAACCCGGTTCCAATTCCTGGTTCAGAAGAATTTATATTTTTTGATACTTTGATTATTACCATTGGCGATACTCCGGATGTCGATTATATCTCATCCATGAACATCAATGTAAATAAATGGGGAACTTTGATTGTTGATGAAGATACTCTTCAAACCAACTGTGATGGAGTTTTTGCCGGAGGAGATGTTGTCACAGGTCCAAACACAGTTGTAGATGCAATTGCAGCAGGGAAGAAGGTGGCAGTGATGATAGATAGATACTTAATGATAGAAGAATTGAAGCAGCCACCTGAAATACGGCTGCCAAAAGTATATGTTCCCCCGGTTGAGGTAATTGAAGAAGAAACTAAGAGAGTTTCTCTTCCGACAATTCCTGTAGAAGAACGAAAATCCAGTTTAAATGAGGTGGAACTGACTTTGTCAGCTGAACAAGCAAAATATGAAGCACACAGATGTATGAGGTGTGACCTTGAATTTATCCACGAACAAAGAGATGATAAGAAATTAGAACTCATCGAAAGTGAGGAGATTTATCATGGTTAATCTTAAATTGAATGGATTAATAATATCCGTAGAAGAAGGAACAACAATTCTAGAAGCGGCCCAGTTTATGGGTTTTCCTATTCCAACCTTATGTCATATGGAAGGACTTTTACCATATGGTGCCTGCCGGCTTTGCGTTGTAGAAGTTGGTGAAGGAGTAAGATCAAAACTTGTTACATCTTGCACCTCCTTGGTTCAGGAAGGTATGAATGTCAGAACGGCATCCAACCGTGTCGTACAATCAAGAAAGATGATTGTTGAACTTCTGCTTGCAACCTGTCCACAATCAAAAGTGATCCAGGATATTGCGTCAGAATTGGGAGTACGACAGCAAAGATTCAGACAAGAACACGAAGATTGCATTATGTGCGGACTCTGTGTAAGAATGTGTGAAGAACAGATGATGGCAAAAGCAATTGGTTTCCGTGGACGCGGTGATCATCGCAGCATTGGTACTCCTTTCGACATAAAATCTGAAGTATGCCGTTTGTGTGGTGGCTGTATTTACGTTTGTCCTGCCTGTCAGTTAAGATGTACTTATACTGAACATGATAAAGCAATATGCGGCGGTTGTATGAACCTGACCCCGCCCTGTTTAGAAAAAGAAAATTTTGATAATATGATGTGTTACATGGATCCCTGTGTAGCATGTGAAATTAAACCTAAGTAGAGATAAAGGAGATAAAAAATGTTATACTCAAGAGTTAATTCTTCCGCAGCAACTTTAACAAAGAACCGGACAGAGGGTTCAATAACACCATCGTCAGGAATGTGCGTCACCTGTGTGGATGGCTGTATTGGTATGTGTGAAATCGGAAAATCAGCTTACCGCGGACACGAGGTAATTTATCCTCAACCTTTCGGTGTAATAACAACCGCCTCAGAAAAAAACTATCCGGTTGATTACTCGCATTTTAATATAATGGGAACTGCAGTCGGTGCATACGGTGTTGAAGCCGACAGCGATAAGGCCATTTTCCCCAATGTTAGAATCGATGTTACTTTCGGTCACGATAAGGGATTACACTTTCGCTATCCGTGGATAATTCCGGGAATCGGATCAACCAATATTGCTAAAAATAACTGGGAAGGATTAGCAATTGGCTCTGCACTTGCAGGTACAGGGTTAACGATTGGCGAAAATGTAACCGGTATGGATGTAGAATCAATAATTAATAGGGGAAAAGTATTCGATACAATTGATTTGAAAAGAAGAGTAAAGCTTTACAAAGATTATCAGCGTAACGGATATGGAGCAATAGTAGTGCAGGCAAATGTTGAAGATACACGACTCGGTGTACAGGAATACGCCATCGATAAGCTTGGAGTCGAGGTTGTTGAATTGAAATGGGGACAGGGTGCTAAGGATATAGGAGGAGAAGTAAAAATAAGGGAACTCAAAAAAGCTCAGATGTTGTACGAACGTGGATATATTGTTCTACCAAATCCAACAGAGCCACATGTCATTAAAGCTTTTGAGAAAGGTGCATTCAAAGAATTTGAACGACACTCAAGACTTGGTATGGTTAGCGAAGAAGGTTTTGCACAGAGAGTTGATGAACTGAGAAAAGCTGGCGCAAAATA
>JAOTUT010000506.1 GCA_029863735.1 Ignavibacteria bacterium | reverse complement strand
GGAATTCATCTCTGAAATTACATGCTTCCTTAGTGCAGCCGGAAGTGTCATCTTTAGGATAAAAATATAAAACGATGGGTTTTCCTTTTAGATCAGTCAACGAGATTGTTTTCGCATCCTGGTTTTTTAGTTTGAACGAAGGCGCTTTATCACCCACTTTCAATGACATAATTATCTCCTCGAATATTTATTGTAATTTAAAAAAGAAATGTCAAATGCACTTAATAATTTAAGAATCAATTTAGTGTATTACAATTAATGAAGATAAACAATGAATGAAGGTAATTAGTTCAAATAATGATATTAGGAAGTATTTTCAATCAATCAAACTAATTCAGCAATCCTTCCTTTTCACACCATTTATTGAAACCATGTTCTAACTGTTCAAAAGAATCTATTGCGAATAGAATAGGCTGAAGATGCCAAACATCATATTGCTGAATCACAATTTTATCAGGGTCGAATGGTTTTACTTCAACCTGATCAGAAAGCGAGTGTTGTACTTCTTTGAGCGATGACAATATACCTGCTCCATAAATTCTTCGTCCTTCAGGATTGTTTATCAGACCAAATTCAACCGTGAACCAGTGAAATGTTTCAAGTTTAACGCTGTCACTACCTTTTGCATTGAGTGCAGCCTCACCGAACTTCTGGTAAAAAGAGGCAAAGCTCTTATTTGTCAGCAGCGGCATATGACCAAATATATCATGGAACAAATCAGGTGCTGGTGTATAGTCAAGCTCCTCTTTTCCGCGTATATAATCTGTAGAAGGAAAAACTTTTCTCCTGAGCATTTCAAAAAAATCCTGCGATTGAATCAATCCTGGAACTCTAGCAACTTTCCATCCCGTAGTTTTGTTAAATACATGACTTAAATCCTTGAGATAAGGTATTTTATCCGGTAATAATTTTAGTACATCTGTTCCTTCCATATATTCATTACAGGCTCTGCCGGGAAGAAATTTCATCTGTCGTTCATATAAATATTTCCAGCTCTGCTGATCGGTTTCAGGATAGTCGGGATATTTTATTTCATCGTGTTCCGGAACAGGACCATCAAGCTTCTGTGGTATACAACGGGGATCGATTCCCTCTTGTGCAGCTTTTTCGTATGCAGATAATTCGGGAGATTCTTTTTTCTGTTCTTTCATATATATGGCCTATATCAAATATTATGAATATTTTTATCGAAGTTAATTATTAGTGTACATTAATTCAATCTTAATTAAATGATATTTACTTCTTCTTCTAAGGTAATTCCAAACTTGTTCGCTACTTCTTCCTTAATTCGCATTGCGAATTCAAGTATTTCCGCACCGGTAGCATTGCCATAATTACAAATCACAAGTGCGTGCTCAGGGGAAGTTCCAACATCGCCAGCTCGTTTTCCTTTCCAGCCTGATTTTTCAATTAACCATCCGGCAGAAATCTTTACTTTATTTAATTCAGAGGGAAAGGTTTTAATATTTGGGTATTCAGCTTTCAATCTTTCCACGTTTTCAAAGTTCATTTCCGGATTTTTGAAGAAACTCCCTGCGTTGCCAATTTTTTCTGGATCAGGCAATCTTTGTCTTCGAATTTCCTCAACTGCTCTGCTTATATCTTTTATTGTTGGATTGGTGTTCTGCTTATTTGAAAGATATTCATTGAGCGTTTTATATAGTGTATTTGGTTTTTGAATTTTCGATAATTTAAAACGAACTGATGTTATAATAAATTTATTCTTTAATTTTTCTTTGAATATACTTGATCGGTAGGATAATTTGCATTCATTTTTACCAAAGGTTTTCTTCTGACAAGTATCTGTGTAAAAACCATTTAACTCATAAAAAGTATCTGCTAGTTCTTGTCCGTAAGCACCAATATTCTGGATTGGTGCCGCGCCAACTGTTCCTGGTATTAATGTAAGATTTTCGATTCCACAATAATTTTTCTCAACACAGAATTTGACAAAATCATCCCAATTAATTCCTGCACCAACTTCAATTAAAACTGAATCATTATTTTCCTCTAAAACATTTATATCAGATTGTGAGACTTTAATTATCAGCCCATCAAAATCTTTTGTGAAAAGAATGTT
>JAOTUT010000040.1 GCA_029863735.1 Ignavibacteria bacterium | reverse complement strand
CGTTACGTCCGAGGAACCATTCGAATGCCCGACGAGCTTCTTTGTTCCAAAATTTGTCTCCGGTAATTCTGAATGCTTCGAGACAAGCCGATACCATTGCTTGTGCCTCAACAGGCTGTTGATCAAAACGAGCCCGCTCTCCACCCTTCTGATAAAAACCGTTTGATCCAATCGGGACAAAATGGTCTGCATTAGCGCGCTGCAAATTGGCAACCCAATTTAATGATTCCAATCCGGCATCTGTCATAGCTTTGTCAGGAATTGATTTACCGCATGTGAGTAAAGCATGTGGTAGAGCAGCGTTGCAATATGAAAGTTCTTTTTCGTACCAGCACCATTCTTCAGAACGATTATTTTGATATAACGTCAGAAGTCGTCCTGCCAAATCATCCCGCACATTGCTCGCCCTGCGGTCACCGGCAAATTTTTGTGAGTACTCATAAATGCCAATAAGTGCAAATGCCCATGCGCGGGGGCTGGTAGTTAAGAGAATTGCGGGTAAAGTTTGTTCAAACAGCCACCCGGCCATACTGTTGAGTGACGGTTTATTAGAATGATTTAATACAGTTCCTAACGCCAAAAGTGCGCGTCCATGACTGTCGTCCGAACCTGTATCTTCTAACCAGTTGCGCTGATAGTCCATGAAATTTCGAAAACGTTTAGTTTGATCGTTGAATGCAAATCTCAGGAAGGCAAGATATCGGGAAGCTAATCCCAGACTCTTGCTGCTACCTATTTCGTCTAATAGAATACTTACTAAAAGAGCCCGGGCATTGTCGTCCGTGGTATAGCCATGAGAATAATTAGGCACCGTAAAAAGGGCGTGTTGAAAGATTCCGGTATCGTCAGTCATGTTACGTAAATGATCTAGTTTGATCAGGGGTAACTCCCACGGATGTTTATCCAATGCTTTGACACTAAAGTTGGGGGGAATGTAATGCCTGCGCTCCGCACGTGCACGCTTAAAAGTCTCCATATAACGTTGCGCCACTTCAGACCAAATCATAGCACGTCCAAACTTATAAGCACGTTTGCGCATTGCATGCCGTTCGGCTTCTTTTTCTAATAACTTGATTACTTGCTCAGCCAAAGCTGCAGGATCATGGAATGGAACCAGCACACCCCGTCCGTCTGAAAGGACTTCTTGTGCATACCAATACGGTGTAGAAATAATTGCTTTCCCCGCTCCTAATGTATATGCCAAAGTTCCGGATATGATCTGTGCCTCGTTGAGATAGGGTGTAATATAGATATCGGCTGCACCGATGAATTCAACAAGTTCTTCCAGAGTGACAAAGCGGTTGTAAAAAATTACATTACTTTCCACACCTTTCTGCTGAGCCAGCCACTGCAAAGAAAGACGGTAAGCTTCGCCCTCCTGTTGAATAACATGAGGATGTGTTGCGCCAACAACGATATAAACAATGTCGGGATAACGGGCAATGATGTCGGGCAGCGCAGATATAACATTTTCGATTCCTTTGTTCGACGAGAGTAAGCCAAAACTTAGTAAAACAATTTTACCCTCCACTCCAAATAAATCTTTATTAAAACTTGGATCGACAAATGGGACATCAGGGATACCGTGTGGAATCAGATCAACTTTTTCCTTTGGCACTTGATAGACTTCATGCAGAAATTCAGAACCGCGTTCACTCATAACAACCAAGCGATCTGATAATGCTGCAACTTCTTCCAATACCCGCCGCTGATCAGGGTCAGGGTTTTTTAGTATTGTGTGCAAGGTTGTAACGATAGGCATGCGTAACCCGTGCAAGAGCGCCAGGATGTGGCCTCCTGCTTTTCCGCCAAATATTCCATACTCGAATTGCAGACACACCAAGTCAACATTGTTTATATTTAAAAAATCTGAGGCTCTTAAGTAAGAATCTATATCTTTTTCCGTGAGTTCAAATCGAACCCGGGTTGGGTAAGCATAACCAGTCGCTACATCGTTGACAGGTAGTGCAATGCATGATGTTTCACTGTACTGTACAGCGATGGCTTCACACAAGTCGGTTGTAAATGTGGCAATTCCACACTGGCGCGGTAAATAATTTCCAATGAAGGCAATCCGGTTGAGTGGTGAATTTATAATATTTTGTTTCAAGATTAATTTCGATTTAAATTATTAAATGGTATTCCGTTTTTAAGTTACTACTCATTTACTTTTGTTTGTTTTTCTTCAACAGTATTCCATCCAAATCTCCAACTTGTTGAATATCGTGGGCGATTATCTTCGCTTTGTTCTTAAATCACATTTGCAAACTATGAGGAGATCTAAGCAATATCAATCGAGCAAAAGGATGAAAAAGGAACTACTTCTTAAACGGGTTCATGCAGCTTTTACTTTAACAGTAGCTATTAGATATTCTTCTGAAATGAAATCCATAAATTGTAAACAGGATTGCTAAAGAAAATAACTGCGGTTTCCTGAACAGAGACCAGAAAAACAATTTCCAGTAGTATATTCTTTCCTCACCGATAACGCCCAGCTTAATTATTGATCTGAATAGAGCAAGAATGTAACTGGCATTAATATGGAATACTTTTTTCTTTTTCGGTTCAAATTCCTTCATAAAACTCATAACACGTTCATAGTAATATTTAGGTGAGTATATTTTTTTAAGAATACTTTTATATCCGTCCATAAGCGTACCTGCATCCATCCGCGGAATGAAGTTGATTGAAAAGTCGGTGTTGTTACCCGTAAAATCTTTAAGCATTCTTCCTTCACTCTCTAATCTTTTCTGAAGCTTTGTGCCTCTGGGTGCATTTAATAAACCAACCATTGCCGTTACTATTCCGCTTTCCTGAATAAAGTTTGTAAGCTTATCAAAGATAGTTGAGGGATCATTATCAAACCCAACAATAAATCCTCCCTGCACTTCCAAACCCGCCTGCTGAATTTTTTTTACACTTGATATCAGGTCACGGTTTCTGTTTTGAGGTTTATTGCACTCGATCAGGCTTTCATCATTCGGAGATTCTATACCTATGAACACAGCTTCAAATCCTGCTTTCGCCATCAAGTGCATAAGTTGTTCATCATCGGCAAGATTAATTGAAGCTTCGGTATTTAGGTAGAAAGGATTTTTTCTTTTCTCCATCCATTCTGCAATTGCTGGTAGAATTTCTCTTTTCAGTTTCCCTTTATTCCCGATGAAATTATCATCAACGAAAAAAACAGGTCCCCTCCATCCTGTAAAATATAACGCATCCAGTTCATCAATTACCTGTTCCTTGGTTTTTGTGCGGGGAACTCTTCCATAAAGAACTGTTATATCACAGAAGTCGCAGTCATAAGGACATCCACGTGAATACTGAAGATTCATAGATGTGTAATTTTTTATCGGGACAATATCCCAGAGAGGCAAAGGTGTAATTGTAATATCAGCCCATTCTTCCGAAGTGTACTTTTGTTTTGGAGTCCCTATTTTCAGATCATTAAGAAATTGTGGTAGAGTAATCTCGGCTTCATTAAGAACAAGGTGATCAACGTCTTTGTAATTCTCTGAAGTGCTTGTAAATAATGGTCCTCCTCCAACAATTTTTGCACCTAGCGTTTTACATCTTTGAATAATCTTCGTTACCGATTCACTCTGAACTGACATTGCACTGATGAATACATAGTCTGCCCAAAGAATATCTTTGTCTTCCAGACTGTTTGCATTCATATCAATTAATTTTTTATTCCAATCTTCCGGAAGCATCGCAGCAACTGTCAGTAATCCCAGTGGTGGAAAACTTGCTTTCTTGGATACAAACTTCAGAGCATGTTTGAAGCTCCAAAAAGTATCAGGGTACATCGGGTAAACTAAAAGTATATTCATTTTTTCTTTTGATTTAGTATGTTATTTATAGTTAACTAAAAATTTTAATTTGATATTGTTTTCATGTGATTTCATTCGGAATAGTTTGCACCCATTGATTCAGTCATATTCATTCTGTTCTTATTATAAATATCTTCTCCATACTCGTCGATATAATCAATTTGCTGATTTGTAAGGTCGATTACGAAATTTGAGTGTTTATAAAAGTGTATAAACATTGCAGATAGACTTATACCCCATTCAATTGCTTTTGGATTTTTGATAAGAACAGTGAAAAACATTTTCCAAAATGACTTCCCGGTTATTCCATTAAATCCAACTTTCCTGACAATCCTCGAAAATGATCTCAAATTCTTCAAAGTCTTTTTAAAATTATGTTTGTACTTATTGGTTACTTTCAGATTCAGACATGTGTAAATAACCCTTTCATAATAATGTTTGGGTTTGTATATATATCTTAGAACGTCAATAAAATCTCTTAGAATATCCTTCCTTGGTCTCAACGTTATAAAGTTTAAACCACTTGAAGCCTGGTCAATTTGTGTTTTATTATCAGTAAAAATCGAGAACTCTTCAAATAATCTTCCTTCCCGCTTCAATCTCCTTGTTAACATCGTGTTTGGCAAAGCGTACAATAGCCCGAGCATTGCTGTGCATATTCCAGTATCCTGTATAAACGCATTCATTTTTTTTGCTGTTTGACCATTCTCATTATCAAAGCCTATTATAAACCCCGCATTGACTACCATACCATATGAACTGATTTTCTTCGTTGCTTCAACAACAGATCTGTTCATATTTATTTTCTTATTTACTTTTTCTAATACATCATCCTCGGGAGTCTCAAGGCCGGTAAATACAAGTCGAAAGTCAACATCTCTCATCAATTGCAGCAGCTCATCATCATCTGCTAAATTAATTGAAGCTTCGGTTCCATAATAAAAAGGATAATGATTTAGCTTGGACCATTCTTTTATCGCTCGCAAGGTTTCTTTTACCTGCTTCTTGTTCCCGATAAAATTATCATCAACTATATCAATATGACCTCTGTAATTCAGGTCATATAAAGTTTGAATTTCTTTGACCATTTGTTCGGGAGTTTTAGAGCGCGGCTTTCTGCCATACAATTCGACTATATCACAAAATTCACAATTAAAAGGACAACCGCGGGTAAACTGAATATTCAGATGTATGTAATTGTCAAAGTTTATCAGATCAAATCTTGGCACAACCGCTTTAGTCATATCAGCATATTTGGACGTTTTGTATTCGCCACCCGTACTACCATTCGCAAGGTCATTCAAAAAAATTGGAATTGTAACTTCACCCTCTCCCAACACAAGGTAGTCAGCCGACTGATACAAATTTGGCTGAGAAGTTGGATCGGGTCCGCCGACCACAACTGGTTTATTTTTTTGGTGAGATAAAGTAATTATATCAAGTATACCAATTTGCTGCGGCAGCATTCCACCTGTAAAAACCAAATCTGCCCACTCGAAATGTTCATTCAGAAGCGGTTCAACATTTGTATCAATTAATTTTATTTCCCATTCTTGTGGCAGTAATGCAGCTACGGTCATTAAACCGAGCGGAGCCGCCTGATATTTTGCACCAACTATTTTACTAACCTCAACAAAGTTCCAAAAACTGTAAGGTGAAAATTTTGGATGTATTAACAGACACCTGGTTCTTTTTTGTGATGACTTTATCATTGCCTATAACCAATTATTTCGATTTCTAATTTCTCGTTGCCTGATACACAAAATTCATTCTATTACTTTTTAACATAAAATTCTCCGCGAGTATATGCCCGGTGAATTATTGATTTCTTTCGTCCGGTTCTGTTATAACCGTTTGCAGCCATTAAGGATGCAATCATCGCACCTATAAACTGTTTTACCCTTCCAGTAAACTGGAAACCTCTCTTTTTTCTGGCTTCGTTATAACATAATTCGGCTACACTCGTAACCGCAGGCATTCCGTATTCAGTTAAAACCATTGCCTGTATAAAAGTTTCAGGCTTCATGACAATATCAAATAGAAATTTTCCTTCGCCACTAGCCAGCCCCGCAAATTGTGGGTAGGTAGCTGCGAATTCCTTAAATTCGGGAATTTGTATTTCCTTTGAATAAGTCTTCTTTTTCATTCTTGCACCTGTTTATTTATCAATTCCTTTTTTAACAGGTGCAATATATGTAGGTGCTGCTTAAAAATCACTGTCAAAGATAGTGTTATTCAAAAAACGTGTGGTAAATGAGGACAGGAGAAAATAAAATAAATTTTTACAAAAGCTTTATCCTAAATATTCCTTTAGCTTATTACTTCTTTTGGAGGTTCGTAATTTTCTCAAAGCTTTTTCTTTAATCTGTCTTATACGTTCTCTGGTAAGATTAAATTTTTCGCCGATCTCCTCCAAAGTGGCTCTCTGCCCGGTACCAATTCCAAAGGAAAGCTTAATTACTTCAGCTTCTCTTTCATCAAGAGTGGAAAGAATACTTGCAACTTCACTTATAAGAGAATCATTCATTAAATTTTTATCCGGCGTTGGATGATCATCATTGTGGAGGACATCCATAAGCGTAGTTTTATTCTCATCACCGTTGTTGAATGGTGCATCCATTGATACCTGGCGGCCGGCTATCTGAAGTATGTAGGCAACTTCATCTGAAGTAATTTCAAGAATTTTTGCAAGTTCTTCTGTTGTTGGTTTGCGTTCCAGTTCCTGTTCAAGGTCTCTGTAAACTTTGCCCAGCTGTGTTAAGTTAGAAACCCGGTTAAGCGGAAGACGTACTACTCTTGATTGATCGGCAATAGCAGACATTATTCCCTGCCGTATCCACCAGACCGCATAAGATATAAATTTGAATCCTCTGGTTTCATCGAAACGTTGAGCGGCTTTTACCAGCCCAATGTTTCCTTCATTAATTAAATCACCAAGTGTAAGTCCCTGGTTCTGGAACATCTTTGCGACTGAAACTACGAATCTTAAATTAGCTCTAACCAATTTATTCTGGGCTTCTATGTCACCATTTTTAATTCTAATGGCTAATTCTACTTCTTCACCTGAAGTTAGTAGTTCATATTTTCCTATTTCCTGAAAATACTGGTCTAACGATCTGTTTTCACGATTTGTTATTTGTCTTGTTAATTTCAAGCTGAATTGTCTCTGATAGTAAGATTAATGTTAAATAGTTTATTGAGGAATTTCTAAACGGTAAGTAAATAAGGCGGCCGTTCAAATTCTACCCGTTGCAATATACCGAATTTAAAAATTGCAAAGAAGTAGGTAATAATCGTATTAAAAAATAAGAATTGATACCCAATTCGCTCATAATTAGGCTTGCAACTTACTGCTAATTAGTCTAATTTGCTGGTGTCCTGCAAAATAAAACTAAGAATAAGAGAAATACTTCTCACAGTCCCCGTCTTTTAATCCTAAATTTATTTACAGAGGCAAAAATGCCGGCCGGGTTTTATTCGTTCACTGCCGCCGGATATTTACTTATTAAAATTCAATTTAAAGGAGTTCAAAATGAATATTTATGTGGGCAATCTGGCTTCTGATGTCAAAGACGAAGAGCTTAAAGATCTTTTTTCGCAGCACGGAAGAGTAGAGAGCGTTAAAATCATACGAGATATGTTCAGTCAGACATCAAAAGGATTCGGATTTGTTGAAATGCCCGGAAAAGCTGAAGCTCAAAAAGCACTAACTGAGCTTAACACGTTTGAGTTTAAGGGAAAGAAACTTATTGTTAATGAAGCAAGACCTCAGCGTGAGCGAGGCGGCGGCGGAAGAAGAAGATAATCAAATACTGCCCGTTGAGATTTTAAGCTGCAGCAATACTGTAGCTTTTCATTTTTCACTTTCAAATGCTGCATTATGAATTATTCAATAATTATGGAAGGAGAGATTGATGAAAATATTTGTTGGAAATTTATCACCAGAAGTGAACGAGACTGAACTTACTTCTTTATTTGCAGAGCATGGAAACGTAAGCACAGTTACAATTGTAAGAGATAGTTCCAATCAAATGTCACGTGGGTTTGGATTTGTTGAGATGCCGAGAAAAGTTGATGCTAAAAAAGCTTTAAAGACTTTAAATGATTTTGAACTTAAGGGACAGAAAATGGCTGTCAACGAAGCTAAACAGGGACGTGACCGGAACAGTGCTGGTAACCAAAAAAGATTTAGCCCCGGCAGAAGAAGATAATTAAAAACTCTCTCAGAATATTCTTGAACGAATATTATTTTACTTCAAATGTATATCCTGCACCACGAATGCTTTTAAAATAAACCGGATTTGATGGGTCAGGTTCAAAATATTTTCGAAGTCTAGCAATAAAAATATCTACCGTACGTGTTTCAACTTCAGGATTGAGGTGCCAGACATTTTCAAGTAATTCTTTTCTTGTAACAATTTCCCCTATATGTTCAACGAGATACTTCAGTAACATTGCTTCCTGAGGTGTGAGCCTGATTTTTTCATTACCGTGCAGACAGTTAAGAGTTTTAAAATTAATCTCGTTATTTCCAAACTTATAAACCGGTTGCTTCTGAGAAGTGTTTGTGTACCAGCTCTTTCGTTTAAGCATCCCTTTTATCCTTAGCAAAAGCTCCTGCAAGTGAAACGGCTTGGTCATATAATCATCCGCACCTTTTTCAAGCCCTTTTACTTTGTCACCGGATTCAGTTTTTGCGGTAAGCATTAGTATGGGTATTTGCGGATCAGATTTACGCACACTTTCGGCAACTTCAAAACCATTTACGAAGGGAAGCATTATATCAAGAATAATCAAATCGAATTTTTCCTTTTCAAAAAAATCAAATGCTTCCCTGCCGTTCTTAGCCCAGTTTACGATGTATCCTTCTTCAATCAGATTATACTCCAATCCAACGGCGAGATTCTCTTCATCTTCCACTAATAAAATTCTGCTTCCCTTAAAATCTTCTTTCATTTTCAACTACACCTGACTTTGTTTATCATTCTTTAAAAGTTTCTTCAACCGTCTCTTGATAATTGTTTTATATTCGGGCATCTCAATTTTAAAAGTTGTTCCTTTGACCCCACCTTCACTCGACACAGTTATTTTGCCGCCGTGAGCTTTAATTATTTCTTTCACCCTGTAAAGTCCTAGCCCGGTTCCTTTAACGTTGGGTATTTCTTTACTATAAATCCTGTAAAACTTATTGAATATTTTCTTTTGCTCATTAGCGACAATCCCGATACCGAAATCCGTAAAAAGGATTATAACCTTCTTTGAATTACTAATTATTGATGTAACAATTTTGGCCTGCTGTGTTGAATATTTGACAGCATTGTCCACAAGGTTGTCAATCACAATTTTTAAAGCATCTTTACTGGCAACAATTTCGCAAGATAAATCACCGGTTATCTCGTAACTATCTTTTTCAACACGGAATTTTTCGCAGGATTCTTCAATCAATTCTTTCACTAAAGAATAAGTGTTATACACTTGGTAATTCTGAAGCAACTTTTTTTGTTCCTGTGCTGA
>JAOTUT010000504.1 GCA_029863735.1 Ignavibacteria bacterium | reverse complement strand
AACGACAAAATAATCCAAGCCACATCTATCAAAGATATTTCTGTAAGCTTTATCATGTAATCCATATGCAACATCTAAAGCTTTGTAAGAAACATCTAATGTGTATGCATCCTTCATTAAAAACTGTCTTCCGCGAATGACACCGCTTCTCGGTCTTGGTTCATTCCTGAATTTGGTTTGAATCTGATACCAGATTTGGGGCATATCCTTGTATGATTTAACAACATTACGCGCATGGAATGCGATTATTTCTTCGTGAGTTGGTGCAAGGACATATTCTCTGTTTTTAATATGAAAAAGGATATCGCCAAAGGCTTCTACTCTTCCTGTTTCTTCCCAGATTTCTTTTGGATTCAGTGCTGGGAGATGAAACTCCTGTCCGCCAATTGCATCCATCTCTTCACGGATAATCTGTGATACTTTCCTCAAAACACGATATCCTAATGGAAGGAAAGAATAAATTCCCGCCGATACCATTCTTATCATGCCCGAGCGAAGCATTAAAACATGGCTTGTAACTGTTGCATCTGCAGGAACTTCCTTAAGAGTGGGAACAAAATATTTGCTAAGCTTCATATAAAGTAGGTCTTTCTTAAACGTAAAATTTGAGATCAAAAAATACTTATTTGAAGTCCCTCTTCAAAACCAACAAAGAGTTTTAGAACCAGGTAGTGTTTGTGCAATTCAACTTTTTTTGAATATGTTTCCGCAACACAATTTGAAAGTACTTTATGGAATTACATTCTGCTTCAATATCACTTTGGAGTCTTCTGCCTTTTATCTTTATGCTTGGATCAATAGCTGTGTTTCCACTTTTCTGGAATCACTTCTGGGAGAAAAACAAAAACAAATTAATTGTTGCAATAATACTCAGTATCCCGGCTATAATTTATCTTCTTTCAACAAATTTGGTGGAAAAGTTAATTGAGACAATGGTTTTTGATTATCTTCCATTTATAATTCTTCTTGGATCATTATTTACTATTACCGGAGGGATTTTTTTAACAGGAGATATCGAAGCGAAACCGAAAATAAATACTCTGTTCATGGCAATCGGCGCGGTGCTAGCTTCATTCATGGGAACTACAGGTGCGGCAATGCTGCTTATCCGTCCAGTTATTCAAACAAATAAAGAAAGAAAGTATAAGGTTCATACGATTCTTTTTTTTATCGGGATTATTGCAAACTGTGGTGGTTTACTTACACCACTCGGAGATCCACCACTATTTATGATGTATCTTCGAGGCGCACCATTTACCTGGTTCTTTAAACTTTTTGTTGAGTGGTTAGTAACAAACGGATTACTTTTACTTATTTATTTTTTGGTTGATTCTTATTTCCATAAAAAGGAACTACCTTCCGCAATTATAAGGGATGAGACTCAGATTCGCCCGATAAAAATTGAAGGAAAAATAAATTTCATCTGGCTAGCTGGAGTAGTGCTGGCAGTTGCATTTCTTAATTCACAGTATCTCCAATTCATACATAACAATGAATATTATAAATTCATCCGTGAAGTTGTAATAGTATTGATGGCATACCTATCAATACTTTTTACTCCGCATATAACCAGAGTTTCTAACAATTTTACCTGGGAACCAATAAAGGAAGTAGCGTATTTATTCCTTGGAATTTTTATAACAATGGTACCCTGCTTACTCTATCTTGAAATGAATGCAAAAAACCTTGGAGTCGAATCTGCAAAGCAATTTTATTATTACACGGGTTTATTAAGTAGCTTCCTTGATAATACACCAACAGCTGTAACATTTCATTCTCTTGCATTAGGTTTAGGTGAAACTACAGGAGCGATTGTTGCTGGAATTCCCGAAGAACTTTTAAGGGCAATTTGTACCGGTGCTGTTTTCTTTGGTAGTATGACTTACATCGGGAACGGACCAAACTTTATGGTCAAAGCCGTTGCAGAAGAAAATAATATTAAAATGCCTCATTTCTTTGCATATATGTATCAATTTTCATTGATAGTGCTGCTGCCTATATTTATTGTAGTTCAATTATTAATCTTATAAAAATATGTTATCAGTAAGCAATCCCTGGCACAATGTCAGTCCTGGCGAGAATGTTCCTGAAAA
>JAOTUT010000505.1 GCA_029863735.1 Ignavibacteria bacterium | reverse complement strand
TTCCCAAGCAGCTTTGATTCTTCGATCGAAAAACCTGCAGATTCCATCAGAGAACCAAGACTATCGGGCGAAAACCTATGGGTATGCACGGGTGGTTTACCCCAAACTTTAATAAATCTAAAACCTAATTTTATTATTTCGAAAGGTTTCATACCATAGTTTGTAAAACTTGTTATTATCAGCAACCCATCATCTTTTAAAACCCGGAAACTTTCTTGAAGAACTTTTAAAGGATCTTCAACAACATGAATCAAGTTGGCCATAAAAACAGTATCGAATTTCTCTGATTCAAAAGACGTGCTGTAGCAATTCTCTTTTTGAAATGTGATATGTTTGAGGCTGTTTAATCGTTTTTTTGCATTCTCTAGTAGTTCCTCAGACAAATCAGTTGCAAAGACCTGATTAGAGTTTTTTGCTATTGCTTCTGTGAAACAGCCTGTGCCACATCCTAATTCTAAAACCTCTCCCAGATCGTTCAACTTGTTTATAGCTATTTTTACTTCATTCAAAAAGTCTTTTCCAACCACATATTCCTGGTTTTTATCAAAGGTTGCGCTAAACCGGCTCCAGTATTTTTCCTTTATTTCATCTGACATTTGGTTATCTCCGCTCGACATTAATTATTAATGAATAACTGTTGTATTAAATATTTATTATAACATTCTGCTTTTAAGATAATCATCAATATTTCCATCCTTTATGATTTCATATGAAATTGAGTTATCAATAGCCCGCTTATTCATCATTCCTAATACAAATGATTTTTTATAATTTTCAATTGCTTCAACATTTTCCCATTGATAAATACCCTGCCAGTAACCTGTCTTCCAATCTATCATCCACAATTTATCTCTGAATCCGGGGAACCCGGCAATTAATAAAATCGGTATTCTTGATAATCTAATGTTTGTGTTGTGACTAAACTTCTTAAACTGAAATCGCACAATAAATATAGTACCGGTTTCTGCTTGACTATTTGATTTAAGACGCATATGCCTGAAAATTTTGAACTCTGTTTCGTCATCCATGCGTACAATCTTGTTATTATAATTAGAGAGGAATCTTAATTTCGCTGTGAGCAGAAAATATATTGATTTGAATAATGAAGACAAGACTGTCATATTGTCTCTTGTTTTTTTACAAACCTAAGGATTTTACTGCTTACTGGAAAGTAGAAATTAATTTTCCGAACTGGATTTTCCAATTCTTTTGGTATCTATGGATTTTTTTGATCAGAGTTTTGTGAGAGACAGCGGCAATTGCGATGAGGAAGAGCCAACTCCTCCAACACCGTAATCCTAAAAAAATAGTAGGGACACAAAATATTGTGTCCCTACTAATCTAATCTTGTTTTTTCAAAGGTGTGGGTGGGAGGTTAAGTTTATAAAACATCCACAGTTGTCCATTATGAAATTCTGTAATCCAGGTTGAGTTACCGTCCCAACTTACTTCTGGTGGGTTATATATTATTGGACTATTATAATAAAAATATACCTGACTTGGATCATATCGGATTCCAACAGTCACAATCATTGAATCCTTTTTAAAGTTGTATGTGTGCTCGAGTTTGCCAAATAAGTGTGGTTCACTATAATCGTGATACCAGTTAAATGTGTACCATTCTCCCCACAGACTGTCAGGTCCATTACCAACTCTTGTCAAAATATTTAACGGGTATAAATATAGAAGATTCCCTTCAAACTTAATTTCAAAATTTGGTATAGAACCTCCACCGCCATAGCCGTTGTTAATATACCAGTCAGTTACGTTATACCTAAGAATGCCATCTATAATATCGTAAGTTCCTTTTATTAATTCCGACTGGGTAATGATACTATCATTAATATTGTAATCAACATCAATATATTCTGTGAAATTGCCATCAGGTTTATACTTGATGTTGATATAATCATTCGACCACGTTCCAATCATTTTTTCTTTTAGTTCACCGTCAGTGTATGTAATTGGTTCTGTAGGTTCATTTTCTGAACATCCAACTATTAATAATACGATTGAAAGGCAGGAAAAAATCAGGTTTTTCATTTTAACCCCGGGTATTTGTTGCACATAATGTATTCATGAACCCGTAGAAA
>JAOTUT010000502.1 GCA_029863735.1 Ignavibacteria bacterium | reverse complement strand
TGATATGGCATAACCAATAGCAATACTTGGAGTAAATGTATTTGTGATTGAGTAACCGCCATCATCTAAATCTTCGTGTTCCTGATCGTAAGAGAAAGAGACATTAATAATCCAATTATCAAAAACCACCCTGGAATAATCTACAGCCGCACCCCAGAAAGTTGCTTTTTTATCTAAGAAAACTCCACCACTTACTGCTGCTCCAAATGTGTTGAAGTAACCCTCAACTGGTTGAGAAAGACTTTGCCCAAATATTTCAGTAGTTAATAAGATCATCATTATAATTAAAAGCCTGCTGAAAATATTAATTCTTCGATTAACATTATGTTGAATATTATTTATCAATAAAAATTTCAGTAACCGGATTGTAAAATAAATTAGTGATTATTGATAACGCATTATTTAATTATTTCGACTGCTCGTCCATAAAAGGTATTATATCAGCTATTTTAGCATTTACAATCATTTCAATTTTGTTTTCCATCTGGAAATAACGGACAGCCTTAGCCGCCGGAAGAATTTCTTTGAACTTATCGTAATATTCTTTTTGAATATCTAAGAGTTCCTTTTGAAAGCGAAGAAAATCTGTCCAAATTTTATCTGCTCTTTTATCGGTCATTTTATCAAAGTAATTGGTGAACTCTTGAATTACTTTCATACGCTTGTTATAAATATCGTAAAGTTCATCAGTATAGTCTTCGTATAACGGCCAGAAAACTTTCTCCTCTTCAGGTGATAGTTTCATGGTATTCTCTACTGTTGTTTTAACCTTATCGCCGAGCCTAGAACGCATGAGGTTATAATAATCCTCTTGTGCATCCAGGGTGGATGAAAAAGCTAGTAAAAGGATGACTACAAGATATTTTATCATAAAAACTCCTTAATAACTTATTTTGTTAGCTCTTTAAGTAGTGGTATATCAGCCGCTATCTTTGCATTTATCAGCATTTCAGTTTTATTTTCAAACTGAAAATAACGGACTACTTTTACTGCCGGAAGAATTTCTTTAAATTTTTCGAAGTATTCTTCCTGCAGATTTATTAGATCCTCTCTGAATTTCATGAAATCGACCCAGAGCTTATCTGCTTTTTCGTCTGTCATTGAATAGAAGCTTTTAGCATACTCTTTAATTACCGCTACTCGTTTGTTCTGTACTTTGTAAAGCTCAGAGTTGTATTCTTCATAAAGCGGCCAAAAAACTTCACCTTCTATATCGGTTAACTGCATAGCTTCCATAACAGCGACTTTTTTTTCTTTTTTAAGAACTGAACGGGTTAGTCCAACATAATCCGTTCCTGTTTGGGCAATAATATTGCCGCCAAAAAATAAAAGCATTGCTACGAATAAATATTTTTTCATTATTATGTTCCTTCAAATCTTTTCTTGTGTCTTCTCTTTAAAAAGATTCCGAATACAATTACGCTTAACCACGATAGATTCCATATTCCAGGTGCAATGAATGCAAATGGAATTGTTACTACAGCAGCAAGTGGTTCTGCCAGAATACTCATCTTCAAATCGTTTGCTTCTTCAGGACTAACAGCTTCAGAAACCATCTCTGTGTGCTTTGTTGCATAAACCCAGGCAGCAACTCCTGCAAAACCTGCCAGTGCAAGTGAAACACTTTGCATAAATAATGCAAGAACATCAGAATTGGTTTCCATATCTAATCGTACACTGTAGAGATAAAGCAGTAGAAATAATAACTGCGCTATTGAGAGAGCAGTATGTTTACCATCAGTCGCTACAAGATTACCGGTTGTCTTGTTATTCTGAATCCAGTAAATGGTGATTAAAATAAACCCGACAATAAACATTATAAAGTTTTCTCCCCCCTCTGTAAATATCACAAGAGGATCAAAGGCTCCGGTTTCAGGTCTTACAGGATGCGGAAGAAGCGTGAAAATTCTTATCAGCAAAACACCAAATACAACATCCATAAGTGTTTGCAATCTTCTTAACTGAGTTGCATCTCTTTCTTTTTGTGCCAGGGTTTTTTCTTTTTTTGCCATCACTCTATTCCTTTGTTATAATTTTTATTCTGCTTCTGATCCCGGAGGAAAGCCTGCAAGTATTTTAGCCACCACATCGTCG
>JAOTUT010000503.1 GCA_029863735.1 Ignavibacteria bacterium | reverse complement strand
ATTACGCCAACACTAGCATCAACTTTTGAAATCTCAATCATAGCAAGGACATAACTAATAGTATCCATACCTGCACCGCCGTATTCCGGAGCAACCATCATTCCTAAAAATCCAAGCTCCCCTATCTTTTTTACTATTTCTGTAGGAAATTGTGCATTGATATCCCGTTCAATTGAAGTGGGAGCAATTTCGTTTTGAGCGAAATCGCGAGCTGATTCCTGTATCATTAACTGTTCTTCTGTAAAATCAAAATTCATTTTTCACCCTGTTGATTTATTGTGATATGTTCAATGATTAACGGAGATGAAACATTTTCAACTTCAAAAATAAAGTAATATAAAATCTTAGACAACGAATTTTAATAAAAGATATGTCGGTTTTCTGTTCTTTGATAAGTCTGAAATCTAACTGCTTCTTACTATTTTTGAGTTATGATTAAAGAAAAAGAAACTATTGAGAGAAAAAAGACCTTAAAAGGATTAACCTTATCAGAATTAAAGAATTATTTTATTTCTAGAGGCGAACCAGGATTCAGAGCTGAACAGGTTTTTAAGTGGACCTATGGAGATATGGTAAATGAATTCGATGAAATGAATAACTTGCCAAAATCACTTCGTCAAAAATTATCGGAAGAATTTTCGATTGACACTCTAAGTTATTTAACTTCAAAAATATCAACTTCCACAAAAACAAAGAAATACATTTTCGAAACTGCTGATGGAAATCAAATTGAATCGGTTATAATTCCGGAAAGAAAAAGAACAACTCTTTGTATTTCCACCCAGGTTGGTTGTCCACTCGATTGTAAATTTTGTGCCACCGGATTGATGGGTTACAAAAAAAATCTTACTTCCGGAGAAATTTTCGATCAGTTTAAACTTGCAAGTAAAGATTATAAGGATAGTGAAATAACAAACATTGTTTATATGGGAATGGGTGAGCCTCTCCTAAATTTTAAAGAAACTGTAAAGTCGCTGGAAATTTTTGCTGAAGAGTTAACTACGGGAATAAGTCTTAAAAAAATCACAGTTTCAACTGCAGGCATCGCACCAAAAATTAAAGAACTTGAAGAGACAGGATTAAAAGTTAAAATCGCCTTTTCACTTCACTCCTGCTTTGAGGATATAAGAAATAAAATAATGACAATAAATAAAAAGTATGCTCTCAAAGAAAACATCGATGCGTTAAAAAGTTATGCTGCAAAAACAAACACACGAATAACTTTTGAATACGTTATGCTCGATGGATTAAATGATCGCAATGAAGACATTAAAGCTCTTGCAAGATTGATGAGCACCATTCCGAGTAAGTTGAATATTATACCATTCAACTCTCTTGAGCATATGAATCCATCGGGATTATCAGGTAAATTGAGATCAACTCCAATGGATAGAATCCAAAAGTTTGCAGCTAAATTGAGAGAAAAAAACATAACTGTTATGCTTAGAAATACTCAGGGGGATGACATTGCTGCTGCTTGCGGTCAATTAGCAGTAAAGTTTAAAATTCAAACAATATGAAAAAACTAACTCACGATGAAATAGCAAAGAACCGAAGCACACTTGATTCAATTCATAAAGTGAAAAAGCTTCCTGTTTATGTTGTGTTGAATAGCATCCGAAGTTCATATAATGTTGGATCAATATTTAGAACTTCAGATGGTGCAATGATAGAAAAACTTTTTCTTTGCGGCTACACACCGTATCCACCTCATCCAGATTTACCTCTTGGTAAAAAAGATGTTTTAAAGACTTCACTCGGTGCTACAGAAAGTGTGAAATGGGAATATGTAAAAGATCCAAAAGAAGTAATTAAGCAAATGAAAGAGAGAGGAATAAAAGTTTGTGCGTTAGAACTGACGAGTAAAAGTTTTCCCTATTATGAATTGAATAAAGATAACTTTCCTTTGTGTCTGGTTATTGGAAATGAGATAACGGGTGTTTCTCAGGAGCTTTTAGATTTGTGTGATTTTTCAATCGAGATACCGCAATATGGAATTAAGCAATCGCTGAATGTTGCGGTTGCGTACGGAGTTACGATTTTTAGATTACGAGAAATTTTTGATTTGTAAATCAAGCTGCCGCTGTAAAAAAC
>JAOTUT010000501.1 GCA_029863735.1 Ignavibacteria bacterium | reverse complement strand
ATAATTTTCACATCCCCTTCATCTTTAATGAAGGAATAGAAGACGTAAGCGATTAAAAAAAATGCAACTTGCTTCGCGAGTATTCCAATCCCTGCGAATGGATATTTCGACATTGCAGAAGAAAGCAGGAAAGCAAAACCATAAAGCAGCAGGAAATAAACTAACGACTTTGGAATTCGAGGGTAAGTGCTGAAATTGAGTCCGAATCTTTTTAAAAAGAAAATTCCCAGCAAACTAAAATCAACGAAATGGATTACTGATCTGAGTGACGCATTAAATTCCCCGACAAGAGTAAATAGTGTTATTAAAATAACAGCTATTATAAATCGCTCACCATAAATTAAGCTCAGTAAAATTGTAATAAGTACAGGTAATGCATAAAGTATGTTATTACCTAAAACGATAGCGGGTAAACTTAAAAATATTGAAGCAACCAGCAGAGGAATAATGTTTCCCGGTTCTAGGTCAAAGTATTTTAGAGATTCTGAGATTTTCAAAATTTAAATATTAGTTACAATAATTATTAATAATTATAAAGCTTTAATCCTTTTATTAAAGCCCAAATTCTCAATTACCCTCGCGAAAATAATCATTGCTTGATGCTTGAGTAATATTGAGTTCACTGAATAAATACAAACAAAAAATAAAATGATAGTGGCATCAACAACAATATTATTAATGTCAAAAATACTTGAAATAAACTTGACTGTTAAAAAACAAATTATACAATTTGTTAAATGCATTACAAAATCCTTTACTAGTAAGGATCGATTCTTAATCTTTAAATTTGCGTTAAGTATAAAATAAGTCGCAAAAAAGAAAAACATATAACTTATGCTCGTACCTAATGCCAATCCGTTTTGCTCTAAATCTAATAAAAGAAAATTAAGAATTAATTTGATCAGCAGCCCTGCCATAGTTATCCATAAAAGTATTTTGATCTTATTTAAGCTATAAAACATTTTATTGAAAACAGCATAAATTGAGTAAAAGACAAGACTGATAGAATAATACCTAAGCACATTAAAAGTAATGGCAGTACTTTCTTCGACAAATTTTCCTCTCTCAAAAAGTATTCTAATTATAGTATCTCCATAGAAGAATAAAATAAAGGCAAGTGGAATAAATAAGAAAGTGTTTACTGAAATATTCTCATTATAAATTCTTTCAACCTGCTCTTGAGAATAATCACTAATTGCTTGACTGATAATTGGGAACACGGCCGTTGCTAGTGAAAGTGAAAATATAGTAACCGGCAATATCCAAACTATAAATGCATAATTGAGTGCAGCAATTCCACCGGACGAAATATCTGCATAAAAATACCTGTCGAATAAAGAATAGAGTTGACTCAAAGATTCTATTAAAATAATAGTTATAAAAGAGGAGCTAATGAATGATTTTGAAAGGATGAGCTCATTTTTGTTGGCAAATAAATTCAAAGTTAGAATTTTTTGTGATTTGATCAGTAAATACAAGAATTGCAGACTCGTACCTAAAACATATCCTATTGGAATAATATATACTCCAAGTTGTTCTGAGAATAAAACGAGCAAAATAATTATTGAAATATTTAAGAACAGAATAGAAATAGCAGGATATTTGAACTCATAAACCGCTTGTAATAAAGCCGAGAATATTGATATTGCGGCAGAGAAAGGGATTGTTAGTAAAAAAATTCTAAATATTATTTTGGCGGTTGCCTTGCTTTCGAGTGGAGCAAGGTGCATATAAAGATTGATTATAATATCACTGGTCAGAAAAAGAATGATTGAAATGATAATTCCGAGTCCAACAAAAGCAATAAATGACTGTTTATAGTATTTCTGAGAAGCTTCAGAGTCAGAGGAATTCAATTTTTGAAATCCGGGAACGAAATAATTCTGACCAATATACAAAATGATAGAATTGATAGTGATAGGTAATACTGCACCGACTAGATAAAGGTCAAATTCAGTTCCAAGTCCAAAATTATTTGCGAAAATCATCTCACGAACAAAACCTAAACCCCGACTTAGCAATCCAATGATTGAGATAAAAATGGATGCTCCTGCAATCGTGGATGTAAACTTTGGTTTCATAAAAAGTTAATGGAAATGTGAGGAATCCTTTTC
>JAOTUT010000500.1 GCA_029863735.1 Ignavibacteria bacterium | reverse complement strand
TAACATTTTAGCTCAGTCCACTCGCGAATTAGTTAACGAAGGCGTAGACCTTTACAATGAGCAGAGGTTTGCGGATGCAGAAGTAAATTTCAAAAAAGGGGCAGAAAAAAGTCCTCAAAATTTCGAATCAAAGTTTAATCTTGGAGATGCATACTACAAGCAGCAGCGTTATGATGAAGCTATGAAGTCATATCAATCAGCATTTGTAGATGCAAAAGATGAATTAGAAAAAGCCAAGCTTTATTATAACATTGGCAACTCGCTTCTTAAATCTCAAAAAATTAAAGAAAGTATTGGTGCTTACAAAGAATCATTAAAGCTGAATCCCAATGACCAGCAAGCCAAGTATAATCTTTCTTATGCACTGAATATGTTAAAAAATCCAAATCAGGATCAGCAGCAAAATCAGAATCAGGATCAAAATAAGGATCAGCAAGACCAGAATAAAGATCAACAAGACCAGAACCAGAATCAAGAGCAACAGGATCAAAAAAAACAAGATCAGCAACAGCAGCAGTCTCAGGAACAAAAAGAACAAGAGCTAACCAAAAAAGAAGCTGAGAAAATTTTGAATGCCTTAAAAGAAAATGAGAAAGATCTGCAGAAACAATTAAGAAAAATAAAAGGACAGAAAGTTAAGACTGAAAAAGATTGGTAATGGATAACGTCAAACGTCAAATATCAGATGTCAAAGGGAAAAAGTATAAGGTAATATTTTACTTTCTTGTCACATTCTGTTTCGTGGTTTTATTTCAGCAAGTAAGCGTTGCACAGGAGATCACTGCCTCAGTAAACGAAACATTAGTTGCAGATAATGAAAGATTCCAGATATCATTCACATTTTCAGGTCCGAGTATTAATAATCTATCAAAATTATCTCCGCCTTCATTCGAAAATTTTTTAATTCTATCAGGACCAAATCAGTCAACCAGCATTCAAATAATAAATGGTACGCAGTCAGCATCTTTAACTTATACCTATTTAGTTCAGCCTAAAGGCATTGGTACTTTTACAATTGGATCTGCTGGCATTTCTCAGGGAGGTAACGTATACGAATCAGATCCTATAAAAATTACTGTTGTAAAAGGGACTGATAAACCCAAGCAGCCGAAAGATGATCCGCAGATATATTTTGATGAGATTGCAAAAAACCTCTTCATCCGTGCGAGTGTTGATAAAAGCAGAGTATATAGTGGTGAATCAATTATACTGACGTATAAGCTTTATCGAAAGTTGGATATTGGTCAACTTTCACCTACTAAGATGCCTCAATATCAAGGTTTCTGGGCTGAGCAACTTGATGTAGGAAATAATACCTTTCAGTACAAGAAGGAGACTTTTGAAGGCAAACAATTTCTTGTTGGAGAACTAATGAAAGTGGCTTTATTTCCTACTCAAACTGGTACCTTGCAAGTAACGCCTTTAGAAATAAAGATACCCGTTGCTATCCAGAAGCAAAAAAGTAAAAATATCTGGGACGATTTTTTTGGTGACCCTTTTGGAAGAACTGAGGCGATTGATTTTAATGCTAAATCGAATGTTGTAAAAATTCAGGTTGACCCTCTGCCTCCAGGTCAACCAGATTCCTTCAAAGGTGCAGTCGGAGATTATTCATTAGATGTAAAACTGAATAACACAACTGTAAAATCTAACGAACCATTGACATTAAATATTAATATTTCAGGAACCGGAAATATTAATCTGATCGAAATGCCAGAAATTAATTTACCCAACGGTTTCGAAAAGTATGAGCCTAAGGTAAATGACAAGATAAACAGAAAAGCTAAAATATCTGGTAGTAAGACAGGTGAGTATTTATTTGTTCCGCGTGTCGTGGGGATAAGAGAAATTCCACCGATTGAATTTTCTTATTTCGATCCTTCAAAGAAAAAGTATGTCACATTAAAATCACGATCATTTAACATTGATATTAAACCGGGAGATAAACTTGCCTCAACTGAAGTAGTAGGAAAAGAAGATGTTAAAGAGCTTGGAACTGATATAAGGTTTATAAAAAATTCTTTTGGTGATATTAGTAAGAAAGAAAATTACATTATTAATTCAACTGGGTTTTTACTTGTAAGTATTCTTCCTGTTATCCTCGGTATTGGCTTAATTG
>JAOTUT010000499.1 GCA_029863735.1 Ignavibacteria bacterium | reverse complement strand
ATTCGTCAATGTTTGGATGGAAATCATAAGTAAATGTAACTTCAACCATTTCGCTTCCTCCATAATTTATTAATTACTTTGATGGCAGGTACCTCAACTCGAATAAAATTTCGCAATCGATAATACAACGTAATTAAATTGAAGAAAATCTTCAACAAACAGGCTAAAATTTTATTTAATTCTACTTTATCTTTGCATTAAGGTTAAATAATAATTCAATTTAGAAATTGTGAAAAATCTAATAAACCATCCAGTAATCAGCATTGATGAAATTATCCGCCCCACACGTGTGGAAGTTGACTTGAAAATTTTAGACGAGAATTTCAAAGCGATAAAAGCTCACGTTAAAAAATCCAAAGTAATGCCTATACTTAAAGCCAATGCTTACGGACACGGTTTAGTTCGTGTTGCAAAACTTTATGAAGAATTAAAAGTTGATTACCTAGGTGTTGCTGTAGTTGAAGAGGGAATTCTGCTCCGGGAAATGGGGATTAAAATGCCCATACTTGTTTTAGGTGGAATTTGGGGAAATCAGATTCCACTTTTTTTAAAGCATAATCTTTCAATCACTGCATCATCTATAGATAAGCTGAAACAGATTGATGAAACTTCAGCTCAAATGAAAATAAAAGCAATTGTTCATTTGAAAATTGATACGGGCATGGAGCGGTTGGGGGTTCATTATTACAATGCAGAAAAATTTTTAGATGCAGCTTACAAGTGTAAAAACATTTTTATTGAAGGAATATATTCTCACTTTGCTAATTCAGAATCTTCCGATCTCACTCATACCCTTCTTCAGCTAGATCGATTCAAAGAAGTAATATCCTACTTTGATAAACATTCTATCAGTCCACCCATCAGGCATATTTCAAACTCCGGCGGGATTCTACAACTTCCCGAAGCTAATCTTGATATGGTAAGACCGGGGATTATGTTATACGGAGTTTACCCGAGAGCAGGAATTCAGAAAAGAATTGAAATTCAACCGGCTTTAACCTGGAAATCTCTTGTTGTTTATTTTAAAGTCATTAAACCAGAACATCCGGCTGGCTACGGATTAACATGGCGGACTAATCACAATGTAAGGGCAGTAACCGTTCCTGTCGGTTATGGAGATGGATATTTCAGAAGTATGTTTCAGAAGGCTGAAGTATTATTGAGAGACAAAAGATACCCGGTAGTTGGTTCAATATCTATGGATCAGATTATTGTCAACATTGAGCAAGACAGCGCTTATAACGGCGATGAAGTTATTTTGATGGGAAGCGATGGAACAAACTCCATCTCCTGTGAAGAACTTGCCGATTGGGCAGGAACAATTCCATATGAAATTCTTACCAACATAAACACCCGCGTTCCGAGAATATATTTGGAGTAATCTTGGTTAATTCCCGATCACTACTGTCCATTGTCTGATTTCCCATTTTGCTATCAATCCGTTTTTAACGTATGGATCTTTTTTGATGAACTCCTCAATAACAGATTTATCATTGACGTGGAAAATTAACAACGCTTTATCGGGTGGATCACTGAAAGCACCTGCAAGAATTAATTCATTCTTCTGATTTAATTCCTTTGCCATCTTCAAATGTTCCTCACGGAATTGTGTTCGACGAGTCATATAATCTTCAACAAGATGATAGATGAGGACATAGTAATTCATAAAATTATTCCTTTAAACTTGAATTGAATTATCTTCTACGCTAAAGTTAATTCGTGAGTTTTATTTAATCAAATTGTAATTAGAAGGTTATTAATTCTTCTCGGTTTGCCTTTAGGACCGGATGGACCGTTGTATTTGGTGAAGTAGAGGAAAGGAATACAAAAATCTACCGAAAGGAATAAATTTTCTTTTTCAAACAAATAAATCGATGATCTATTTCTTTATGGCTTCAGAAGAGGGTTGAGAATCTTGAGAAAAATATTGTACCATTGGATGACCCCGTTTCTTAATAAAATCAAGTAGTATTGATTTTTCTTCTTTATTATAAGAACTGTATACATCTCGGTGGATAACTTTTTGTATTTTACCAGCCACAATTTTATTCTTATCATCTATTAGCTTTTCAGGCTCAAAATAAAGCATATGTTCTGTATCATATAAGTTGCCATCTTGG
>JAOTUT010000498.1 GCA_029863735.1 Ignavibacteria bacterium | reverse complement strand
CATTAAAAGGAGATGTAAAGATTACTATTGCAGATACAAGTTTAATCAAAAAATCATTAGGTTGGAATCCAACTACAACCATTGAAGAATGGTTAAAACAAAAAATATCTGTTCAAAAAAATTAATTTATTATAGTTAGATAAACTAAAGTATTCTTAAATTCAGAAAATTATCATTAAGATGAGATTATTAATTGCAGGGTTTGGTTTAAGATATATTCATTTGAAAGGTTTTGCTGAAACTTTAACTAAATATAATATTGAATGCAAAGTTGTAATAGATTCTGAAATATGTGATGGTTTTCCAAGCAGAAAAATTAGAAATTGGTTTCAAACCAGAAAAAAATTCAACGATTTAATCAAAGAATTCAAACCTGATGCAGTGTTTATTGATAGACAAAGACACTTCGGAATTGCAACTTTGAATGCTGGAATACCATTATTTGTTCATTTGAAAGGGGATTATTGGAAAGAGATGGACATGGCAAGAGAAACACTGTACAAGTCATTTCCAAAACGTATAGCACTTAATCAATGGGATAAAATGGCTAGACGATGTTTTCAGGAAGCAACAGTAATTCTACCAACATGTAAGCATTTGGATAATGAATTAAAAAAGAATTATCCAAATAAAAAATCTGAAATTTTTGATCAAGGTATTACTCCATCTGAATGGATACCAGAAAAAGGAATGAAATTAAAACATCCTTGTGTAGGATTGTTGCAAGGTGCAGTAATATGGGAAAAAGCAAAGGAGATGCTTACTTTAAAAAAAGTCATGGATGCTATGCCGAATGTTACATTTTATTGGGCAGGAGATGGACCGTATAGAGACAAAATTCTCCCAGAATTACAAAAACATGTGAATTTTGAATGGTTAGGAAGATTAGAACATCCCACAGAAGTAAAAAAATATTTAACTGAAATTGATGTGTATGCTCTAATCAGTGGTATTGATATGTCACCAGTATCATTATTAGAAGCACAAATTTTAGAAAAACCCGTAATTGCTACAAAAATAGGTGGAATTCCTGAAGAGATGAAAGATAAAGAAACAGGATTTCTAGTGGAAAAAGGAGACTATGAAGAAATTATTTCTAAACTTTCATTATTATTCAATGACAAACAAAAGGCAAAACAAATGGGCAGTAATGGCAAAAAATTTGTTGTAGATAATTTTAGTTGGAAAAAAATTGCAGAAGATTTTGTCATAGTATTAAAAAAATATTTAGAAAATAATTAACTTGAGTATTTTTTCATTCCTGTAACACTGATACCACTTTCAATTTCTTTAAAATTGGTGATTTTTAATTTGGTTTCTTTAAACCAACTTTTAACTTCTTTTGGAGTATGTCTAAATGCAAATTTTGGTGAATACCAATCAAAATTTACTCCAACACTTCTTTCAAAGTTATCAGATTCGTCCCAAAAACATTTCAAAAAATGCCAATATACAAAACGCTGTACATCATATTCGCCTGCTTTGACACCTAAAAGAGGAATATCTTGAGGGATCTTTATTTTCTTTTTCAATTTAGCTAAACTTTTACCTAAAAATGCCATTTGTTTAGAAAATTCGGCACACTCCGCGGTTGACATTTTAACAGTTTTATTTCGAATATAATCATCAACATATTCTCGAACTGGGGCTTTTTTATTATAAACATAAATTGAAATATGTCCGGAATTTGTTAAGAATTTTGTCAAGTATTTGAATGAAGTTCCTGTATTTTTTGTATGATGTAAAACTTGATCTGAGTATATATAATCAAAAAAACTTTTTTTGAAAGGTAATTGACGAAGATCAGCTTGTAAAAAATGTACATTAGGAAGTTTTCCATATTTTTCAAAAGCAAAGTCAATACTTTCACTTGCATCTAATGCAATAACTTCAGAATTTTTATTTGTAGAAAGAAATTTTGCGCTATTTCCAATCCCAGTTCCTGCATCAAGAATCATACTTTTTGAATTTAAAAATTTATCAAAATTTTCTTTCGTTTTCCAACCATATCTATCTAAAAACCACTTTCTTTGAAAATCAACCCAATCTTTTTTTTGATGATTTTTATGATGTTTGCGCCATTTTGCGCTAAAAGCATCTTCAGTCCTAATAAAATCTTTT
>JAOTUT010000039.1 GCA_029863735.1 Ignavibacteria bacterium | reverse complement strand
AAAGCAAACATAGCTACCACTGTGGATACAGTTGCCATAATCACGGTAACTTCAAACGTAACAGGAATAAACGCAGGTAATGAGAAATAAGGTTTACCTCCAATTACCATAGGATAGTCAATTGACATTGTCCACCACATCAGAGCAAGCGCAAGTACCGTTCCTGACAGACCAAATATTAAAGTAACTATTCCAAGCTTTGAAGGCTTCATCTTCATCGCTTTTTCAATTCCGTGGATGGGATACGGTGAATTAACATCCCACTTTGAAAAACCAGCTGAAGCAACTTTTCTTGCAGCAGCAATTATTGCATTCGGATCATTGAAGAGTGCAGTTACGCCAAAAATCTTTTTATCAGTCATGATGCTCTCCACGGTGGTGGGATGGCTGGGCACCATCTGCAACCGCTTTTACTTCTGATATAGATACTACAGGCAATGCTTTAGTAAATAAAATTACAAGTGTAAAAAATAATCCAAAACTTCCAATTAAAATTCCTGCATCATAAAGAGTTGGAGTATACATTCCCCAGCTTGATGGCAGGAAGTCACGATGCAATGATGTAACTACAATTACGAATCTTTCGAACCACATTCCAACATTAACCAAAATAACAATCACCATCATAGCAGGAATTGATCTTCTAATTTTTTTGAACCAGAATAATTGAGGGATGAAAACGTTACAGCTTACCATAATCCAGTAAGCCCAGGCATAAGGACCAAACGCCCTGTTGATGAATACAAATTGTTCAAACTGAACACCACTGTACCAGGCAATAAAAAATTCCATTCCGTAAGAATACCCAACCATCATACTTGTTGCAATAATCACTTTATTCATCTTCTCAAGATGATTAACTGTAATGATATTCTGCAAATCAAAAATCTTTCGAACAAAAACCAACACAGTTACAACCATTGCAAAACCAGAAAAGATTGCACCAGCGACAAAATATGGTGGGAAAATTGTAGTGTGCCATCCGGGCATAATCGAAACAGCAAAATCAAAACTTACTATTGTATGAACTGAAAGCACAAGAGGAGTTGCAAAACCTGCAAGAATTACATAAGCTTTCTCATAATGAATCCAATGACGTGAAGAGTGTCTCCATCCCAAACTGAAAATCGAATAGATGGACTTTTTAATTTTTGAAGTAGTTCTGTCTCGCAAAGTAGCAAAATCCGGAATCAAACCGGTGTACCAGAAAACTAGAGAAACAGTAAAATAAACTGATACTGCAAATACGTCCCATACCAAAGGAGACGTAAAGTTAACCCATAATCCATGCTGGTTTGGATAAGGCATTAAATATCCTGCAAGCCACGGACGCCCGGTGTGAATTATCGGGAAAATACCGGCACACATAACCGCAAATATTGTCATCGCTTCTGCAAAACGTGCAATACCTGTTCTCCATCTTTGTCTTAAAAGAAAAAGAATTGCAGAGATAAGAGTTCCTGCGTGTCCGATACCAACCCAAAATACAAAGTTAACAATTGGAAAAGCCCAACTGACCGGTTGGTTGTTGCCCCACATACCAACACCAAAATAAAATGACACTAACAAACAAACTGCCCCAAGGAGCAACAAAGATCCGGAAATTGTAAGAGCAAGAAAAAATTTCTTATCCGGCTTCGTATCCAGCGGTTTTGCTATAAGTTCTTCAATCTCTGCAAGCGACAAACGACCAGCAATTACGGGGGCTTCAACTGAATAATCTGTGCTCACTAAGCATTCTCCGAGTCGGTGTTCTTGAGTTTTGCGATATATGTAACATTCGGTCTTATGTTTAATTCTTCAAGCACGTAATAACCAAGTTCGTGATTTCTGTATTTATAAAATTCTTCATCTTCATTTTTAATATCACCAAAGTGAATTGCATTCGTTGTGCAGGCTTCCTGACAAGCGGTTTTTACATCGGATCCTTTTAATTCTCTTTTATCTTTTGTTGATTCAGCACGTGCCTCACTTATCCTTTGAACACAGAATGTGCATTTCTCCATAACACCACGCGAGCGAATTGTTACTTCCGGATTCATCAATAAAGCAAATACAGGTGATTCCTGAAAACCATTCTTAAAGTGATCCCGGAAATTGAAGTAGTTAAATCTTCTTACTTTATAAGGACAGTTATTTGAACAGTACCTTGTTCCGACACAACGATTGTAAACCATCTGATTTAATCCATCAGGACTGTGAGTGGTTGCAACCACAGGGCAGACATTTTCGCAAGGTGCGTGATCGCAATGCTGACAAACCATCACCTGGTTACTGACACTTGGTTCTTCGGGTGTGCCTGAATAATATCTATCAATTCTTATCCAATGCATTTCCCTGCCATTATCAACCTGGTCTTTGCCAACTACAGGAATATTATTTTCAACATTACAAGCAACTACACATTCTCCGCAACCGAGACAACGGTTCATATCAACTGACATTCCCCACTTTACCCCGGTGTAATCATAAAAAGGATTAACGCTTTTTAATTCGTGCTTTTCTTCCTTATGGAGGAAGCCTGGATTCTTAAGATATTCCTCAACAGTTCCTTCTTTAATTATTCCTCTTTTTGCTGGAAGATCTGCAGTGACACCTTCGTTAAACGCATAAACTGTCTGTGCGGTTACAAGTTTGTGGCTGCCATCTAGTGCTCTTATCATTATTCCTGAATAAAGCCATGGAGTCAAGCTGCTGTAAGTCATCAATAAACTATTGGCGTTAAAACCAACACCTGTTCCAACCGTACCGCCATATTTTCTACCGTATCCAGTTTCAATTGTTATTGAATCGTCCGACGCTCCTGGTTGTACGAATACAGGAATTGTTAATTTATTCTGCCCGGTAGAAATCTCAATTAGATCATTACTTTTTAATCCAAGCTGATTTGCACTTTTAGGTGAGATAGCTGCATAGTTGTCCCACACAATTTTAGACACCGGATGAGGAAGTTCCTGAAGCCATCCATTATTGGCAAATCTTCCGTCACGTACAGCATAACTTTCTTTAATAAATAAAGAAAATGTATCGGTTTCTTTTAAAGGTTTAATTTGCTGTCCCACTGAAATTGAAATTGAACCAAATCCAGAAGTTTTTTCTGAAATAGTAACTGCTCCATCGTGAAGTGCACCATACCAAAATCTTTTAAATTCTAAATTTATTCCTGTTTGTGGATAAATATTTTTCTCCCAGTTACTCATAAGGTATTTATGATAAATAGATTCGTTGTACGCTGAGGAGTCACCGGAAATCCAGGTCAGTAGAATTGCTTCCGACTGTCTGGTATCATATAAGGGAGCAATAACCGGCTGCTGAAGCGAATAAATTCCTTTTCTGGTTTTTGCATCACCCCAAGATTCCAGCTGGTTATTAATAGGCAAAATGTAATTTGAAAAATTAGATGTTTCACTCTCTATTTCAATAAAGCTTACAACGGTATCTACTTTAATCAATGCATCTGCATATCTCAAATCTGAAGGAAAATCATAGACAGGATTTGAATTCAAATTAATTGCGACAGCAACCTCACCCGAATGCATTCTTGCAGTCAGATCTTTTAATTCAGCCATAGAAGATAACGGCTGAACAATGCTTGGACCAGTTTCAAAATTATAAAGTGCTTCATTACCAAGAGCATTATTTAAAAGATTAACAGCGATATGAACATCTTCAGGTAAATGATCCCCGGCATAAACTATTGATTTTCCTCTATTCTTTAATAAATCTGAAACCAACAAATTTAGAGTATCCAGATTTAATTTATATTGACTTGCAAGGCTCTCTAATGTAATTCCACCTGAACTAATCGGTATTCCTGCACCTTTTTTATTTAATGCATCGATAAGACCAAGGACCAAATTCAATTGTTGATCAGGCCGAAATCTCAAACGGTAATCGGCATTCATTCCGGTAATTGTAAGGTTACCTTCAACTACATAAAGACGGTTAAAATTCTTATTAAATACATCTTTTCCATCAGAGAATAGTCTGGCGTTTTCAATTTTATTATTCGATTCACCCAGAAAATCACCGTCAAAGGATAATATGATTTTAGCTTCATTCCATTTTATTGCGGGAAATTCACCTGCTTCATAACATTTTTTCCAGGCTGAGTTCTTAACAGAATTGTTAAATACTTCGTATGAATAAATTTTTGTTGAAGGATACTTAGCGGCAAATTCATCAAGAACTTTTTTAGTTGTGGGAGAAACAATTTTGCGAGTGATGATTGCAATTTCTTTATTTCCGGAATTCATCAGATCAAACATTATTTCATCGTTTGCACTCTTCCAATTGTAATCAACAAATCTGCGATCAAGCTTTTTTCTTGGATTCTTCAATCTGTCCGGATCATAAAGACCCAATATGCTCGCCTGACCTTGAGCACAAATTTTTCCTTTCGATATTGGATGATCAGGATTACCATCTATCTTTATTGGTCTGCCTTCTCTAGTTTTAACTAAAATACCGCATGCATTAGCGCAAGCTGTGCAGGTTGAAGCATAGTAGTTTGCTTTACCAAGCGTTACTTCTTCAGGCTTTTTGTTATAAGGTATTATTTCACCTTTATCTCTGTAATCTGAGCATGCAGTTCCTGCAAGTGCTGCAGAAGCACCTAACAATGCAAGGAATTTTCTTCTGGAGATTGATGACATGCCTGATGAATCAAAATCTTCTGAGACACCTTCTATAAATTCATCCTGATGGGCTTTGATAAACTCAGGATCGTTATACAACTCTTCAAACGACTGCCAATAGTTCGGATCAGTATTTTTTAATCCACTAATATCTTCAGCCATTCTTCTTTCCTGATTTTTCTCTGTTAACAGCATTTGGATTAACTTCTACTTTCATTGAATGGACTTTTGACATAAAGAGATTCAGCGGATTAGCTTTCAGTAAAGCTGTACCCAAAAGACTTGAGGAAAACAACGCAACAAATTTTTTTCTATCCATAAAAATTATTTCTATCTATGACAGGCCCAGCAATAGTCCGGACCGTTGTTAATATTTTTAAGCTCTGGTAGCCTGTCCTGAGCATTTCTATGACAGTTTAGGCAACTGTTCATCGTGAAAGATTGTACCTGACCTACTTTCTCTGCTTGAGTTATCTCGCCATGACAAGAGACACAATCTATGCCTTTATTCACGTGGACACTGTGACTGAAGTAAGCATAATCCGGGACTTTATGAATACGTTTCCATTGAAGTGGCTTACCTTCATTATAATATTCAGTTAGTTTAATTATTTCAGGTTTGTCTTTTCTGGCAACAGTGTGGCAATTCATACAAGTAGCAACCGGAGGTACCATAGCGTGCCTCGATTTCTCAACACCAACGTGGCAATACTGACAGTCAATTTTCATTGTACCGGCGTGGAGCTTATGCGAATAATTTATTGGCTGATCAGGTGCATAACCGACTCCATCCCTTTCTGCCCGTGAAGCAAAATAGGTTAAAGCGAATGCTGCTAATACTACAAAGATGGTAACGGGTACACGGTTTCTGAGAATATAATCGAGGTAAGATTTTTTCATCATCTACCTTTTAACATTCCCGTAGAAACAAGTTCCTGGATGCTTGATTAACACTGTTTAAAAGAATCCTAAAAACAAGATTTATAAAAAATTCCGAAATTAGTTTAGAAAAAAAGGAAGCACGGAGGTTTTATTTATCAGCAATCTGATGCTGAAAAGCGCTTCAATTTTTGGTGTGTTAAAATCTTAATTTTATTCATTTAATGCAAATTTATTATTATTGATTTTACTTGACATTAGCTATTATTATTCAACTCAAATTTTATACGACCAGCTTCAATAAATTATAGATAATGAGCGCTGCTATTAAAAACAGGAGGATATAAACAACAATATTTTTTATTGCTTTCTCATTAATGGAGAAATTGAGTTTCCATCCTCGCCAGCTACATTTCCTGCATCTGTAAATTTTAATGAAAATCAGTACTTGTAGTAATTTCTCTTTCGTGTTTCTGGGTTTGGAAATTCTTAAAGTATTTTCACTTGCACACGATGGGCACTTAAATCTGCGGATTAATTTTTGCGCCATTATGAATCTATTATTATTAAGTAAATAAGATTTTTGCTACTGCTGCCACTAGTAGTATTGCGAAAGCCTTTTTAATAATTTCTGTTGAAGATCTCATTACGATTTTAACACCAAAAAAGCTACCGACAATAGCCCCAATCCCCAATGGAATTGCAGCTTCAGGAATTACAAAACCAATTGCACCAGAATAAGATATTGATCCCGAGCCTTGAAGAATATAAGAAGCCGTTGAGCTTATCATTGTTATAGCTGTTATAATTGATGAGGTACCCACAGCCACTTTTGAATTAATCAGAAATAAATAAATAAGCGATGGAACGTAAATTACTCCGCCTCCCAATCCTGTAAAAGCAGAAAGAACTCCCGTAAAAATTCCCAATAAAAATAAAAAAGGATCACTGAGTGGTTTTTCTAATTTATATTTTTCATTTTTAGAATTTTCGAAAATCATTTTCAACGCAACCACAATCATTACTGAAGCAAAAATAATTTCTATTATTTCCGATTTTACCTTTACAACAAAGAATGGAGCTATAAAAGCTGAAATTGCAGCACCGATTGCAACCAGAATGGCTGGCTTTTTAGAAAAGTTCTCTTTTCGAATATGCAAATAAGCAGAGTTTGAAGTGGCCAGTGCTCCCGCAAAAAGTGAAGTACCTATTGTGAAATAAGCAAGGTTCGTATATGGAACATCCATTAAAGGCAGGAGATAATAAAGCGTTGGTACAAATACCAATCCTCCTCCGATTCCCAGCATCCCTATCAAAATGCCTGTAAAAAAACCAACTATTAGAAATATTGCAAGTAGAACTAAAAGACTCAATTAATATTCAATAGTTTATTGTAAACAATTTTGTTTGAAAGAATTTCTAAAGCAGCTTGAACTTGTACATCTGAGTTAAGTTGCTCCTCCAACCTGCCTTCCAATCCAAGATAGCGTGCAGCTAATTCGGATTTAATCTCCTGCAAAATCTCATTCTTATAAATTTGTAGTTCTTTTTCGTATAATCCTTTTAAGTCAGCTTTAATTTTATTGAGTTCATTTTTAATTTCTTCTTTGTCGGAAGCACTGCTTATCAGGTGATCAATTTTAATTTCTGTCTGTGAGGTATACTTAAAACTGGTTTCATTAAGATATTCTGTGAAGTCAACAAAAAGAGTCTGCCCATTTAAAGCTGAAAAGACGGCATCAGGGTTATTAAAAATATAATTGTTTGCAAATTTGAAAAACATACCTTTAGCAAGTAATTCTTTTGTCAGTTCGCCATCAATACTAAATTCAACTGTTGTGTCCGGAGTTATTCCACCTCTGGCGTATACTTCCCTCTTTTGGTCAGTAAAGAATTTTTGTTCTTCCTCTGATTTCGTAGGTATAATCACATCATTATCCTTTGCGTAATCGATCCTCTGAATACATCTTCCGCTAGGTGTATAGTACTTTGCTGTAGTTATTTTCAAAGAAGTATTATAACTAAGCGGAACTATAGTTTGCACTAACCCCTTTCCAAAGGATTTTGTTCCAAGAATTACAGCACGGTCATGATCTTGTAAGGCACCTGCTACGATTTCTGAAGCGGAAGCACTTCCACCGTTAATCAAAACAATTACTTCAACATCATTTGACACAATTGGCTCTTCAACGGAATAATATTTTTTATCACTGTTTTCTTCTCTGCCACGGGTTGAAACCACAAGAAAATCACGGGCAAGAAATTTGTCGCAGACATCAATTGCAATATCTAATAATCCGCCAGGGTTACCGCGCAGATCCAGTATAATTGATTTAACCTGCTTTTGTTCTTTGAGCTCTTTTATTGAATTCTTGATCTCATCACTAGCAGCCCTGCTAAAGTTTGAGAGTTTTATGTAAGCTGTACTACTGTTTTCAGGATAAAAAGCTGAGTAGGGTATGTTCTTAATAATCACTTCTTCTCTGATCAGATTGAAGCTAAGGGTGTCCCGAAGTTCATTCCTAACGACTCTAAGTTCAACTGTAGTTCCGGGTTCACCTTTAACAAGAGATGATATTTTATCCATTTTATTTGGTGAGATCGACTCACCACCAGCTTCAATTATAATATCACCAATTTGAATTCCCTGTCTTTGAGCAGCATACCCATCCATAATTTCAACTACAGTTACATCGTTGCCTCGCAATCCAATTGAAATTCCAACGCCTCCATATTTACCGTTGGTAATCAAATCAATGTCTTCAATCTTTTTTTCATCAATAAAGATTGTATAGGGATCGAGTGAATTTAACATCCCTTGAATGCCGGCTCTCAAAAATTTTTCAGGATCAACTTCATCAACATAATTGAAAGTAATTTCTTTATATACTCGTCCCAGTAAATCTAAATTTTTTGCAATTTCAAAGTATATATCTCCCTTTCCAGCAAAAAAACCTGTAAGGATTATCGCGATTAAGAATAATCCAGGAATCCAAAATAATTTCTTCTTCAATTTAACTTTTACCTCCGGTCAACTAATTCTAATTCTGAAATAATTTGATTTTGTATTGTTTCTATCGTCTGAGTCCCATCAATAACTTTAAAGCGTTCTTCCTGCCTGGCTATTTCAAGATACCCGCTTCGGACACGGTTATAGAATTCAATATCAGCGACTTCAATTCTATCGAGTTTAACTTTTGATTTCTTTTTCCTTCTTTCATTTGCAATTCCTACAGGAATATCAATGAAAAAAGTCAGATCAGGAATTGTATCGCCAATTGCAAGATGATGAACCATTTTTACTACTTCCAATGGTATTTCTCTTCCATAACCCTGGTAAGCAGTTGAACTATCATGAAACCTATCAGAAATTACATAAATACCTTTTTCAAGGTAAGGTTGAATTTTTTCCCGTAACAACTGTGCCCGGCTTGCAGAAAACAAAAGTAACTCAGCCTCTGCAAACATCTTATCATTTTTATTATCTAAAACAATGCGTCTTACTTTCTCGGAAATCTCGGTTCCGCCGGGTTCCCTTAGAATTTCTACCTTTTTATTATTATCAACAAGATAGTCTTTGAGAAGTTCTATTTGTGTGGATTTTCCTGAAAAATCTATACCTTCGAAAGAGATAAACATAACGTTTTTGACTGTTTTTGATTTGAATTTGAAACGTTAATATAGATAAACTTTTTACTGGATTAAAATCGGTTTAAAAGGAGAGAAATAGTTTAAAATGATCTGATAACGTATCGTAATCTATCCGGCTTCGAAAACTGAAGTGTGACATTTTTCGGTAATATTATTTCAGGTACAACGCTCCCTGTAGTATCCTTAATAAGAGTTTGAAATTTTACGTAAGCATGAAATTGTTCCGGTGTTAACTTACCTAAAATTTCGATTCCACCTCTGATATTAATATTAACTTTATTTGGAAGTAAAACCACTTCCCTTCCAGATGGAATGTCTAAGACATCAACCGTGATGCTTTCAAACTGCTTATCGACAATCCGTTGGA
>JAOTUT010000497.1 GCA_029863735.1 Ignavibacteria bacterium | reverse complement strand
ATGTTTATGACTTACTAAAACAGGACTACAAAGTTTTACTTGCTGAAAAAGCTGAGGATGGAATTGAACTTGCCTTGAAGAATACGCCAAGTCTTATCCTTAGTGATATAATGATGCCGGGAATGGACGGTATAGAATTTTGTCATCGCATAAAATCCGATTGGCAGACAAGTCACATCCCTGTAATATTATTAACAGCAAAAGCTACCTCGGATAGTAAAATTGAGGGACTTGAAACTGGTGCGGATGATTATGTAACCAAGCCCTTTAATTTTGAGGAGCTGGCTGTAAGAATAAAAAATCTTATCGAGCAAAGGAAGCACCTTCGGGAAAAATTCAGTAAAGAATTAAATATTAAAGCCGAATCCATATCGAGTAATGTTGTTGATAAAGAGTTCGTTCAAAAAATAATAGATATTATTGAAAAGAATTTAGGTAATGAAAAGTTTGATAGTCAAATGCTTTCAGAGGAGCTATTTGTTAGTCGAAGCCAGCTAAACAGAAAATTACACGCTGTTACCGGACAAGGGCCTGGAGAATTTATTAGAATTTATAAACTAAAACGCGCAGCTCAGATGATTGTAGAAAACAGGTTGAGCATAACACAAATTGCGTACGAAGTTGGATTTGGAAGCCCTTCACAATTTACGCGCTCATTCAAAAAATATTTTAATTGCCTGCCATCAGATTTCACTGGTAACGTAACGAGTGTTTAAAATAGTAGGATAAATCCCACCAACCATTAACTATTAACATCTCGCAAATTTTATTTATCTGCTTTGCTACAAAAGAGCAATGAATTGAACTGAAAAAGCAATTTCTAGCTTCCCCAATCTTTTACATTTCTAATGGAAATTATAGACGATAATTCTTTACGCGGTTCATTGAACTACTAAATCACTCAAAAAATCCAGGTAATTATGAAACATATACAAAAAATGCAACCAGTCAGTGTTTCAAAAAGTGATAAAAAAGAAGAGTCACAGCAGAGACTTTCAGAAAAACAAAAGAAAGAAAAAATGCTCACAATTGGGGTGTATTCTTTAATAATAGTTATGACAGTTGCACTTATGTTAATCCTCTTCATCTTGTTGATAAAAAGTTAAAGACATATGATTACTATCAAAGAGAAAACATTAGAGAAACTTCGAAATAATATTTTCAAGATCATCTATCTGATTTTGTTGATTGCATTATTGGCATTTGTTGCTAAGAAAGAAAAAACGATTAATGTTGATGCTCAAACATTAATAGAGACGGAACAATTAGTTAAAGAAAATAAAAAATAGAATTACCATAAATCATTAACGAAATATTAGAAGGAGAAAAAAATGAAAAAACAAAAATTTTTACTTATCGTAGTTGTTCTTCTGATTTGTTCATTTTCAGTTAGAGCACAATGGTCAATTGATCCAACTATTAACACACCTGTGAGTACAGCGATTAATAAGCAAACTGAAGTTACTATCTGTAGTAATTGGCTAGGTGGTACTTTTATGGTTTGGCGAGATTATAGAAATAACCCGGGTATTTTTGAGGGAGATTTATATGCTCAACATCTAGATTTCAGTGGTAATCCATTATGGACGGCAGATGGAATAATAGTAAACAGCGGTTCTGGTGGTCAATTCAGACCAAAAATAATTAGCGATGGTACTGGAGGAGCTATAATAGTCTGGGCAAAAAATGGTGGTGGATTCTATGGATATGATCTCTATGCACAGCGTATAGATGCTGACGGTAATTTATTGTGGAATCCCAATGGTGTAGCAATAGCTGTTAGTAATGCAACTGATACTTTCCACGAAATTATTCCTGATGCTAATGGAGGGGTAATTGTAACCTGGTCTCGTCTACCCAGCTTTGGAGAAACTGATATATATGCTCAAAAGGTGGATGCTGATGGTAATGTACTTTGGGCAACGAATGGAGTTGCAGTTTGTGTTGATACTCTAGTCCAAGCCTGGCCACAACTAATAAGTGACTCAAATGGAGGAGTAATCATTGCTTGGGAAGATGGAAGAAATGGTACTGGAACAAATGATATTTATGCTCAGAGAATAGATGAAAATGGCATTGCACAATGGACTACGGACGGAATTCCTGTTTGTGCTGATCAGGCATTTCAAACTCAAA
>JAOTUT010000496.1 GCA_029863735.1 Ignavibacteria bacterium | reverse complement strand
AACAGCAGGGGATACCTTAAAATTTTGGCAAAGGTCTCCAGATGGAAGTACATTTCCCGATCCATTACAAGTTTGGATATCAACTACAGCAGGAACAACTGCCGCAGCTTTTGATGTTCAGATTGGCGCTTTCATTGGATCAACAACAGGATGGTGGCAGTTTGTTGAGGTATTTCCTATGAGCGGTACAGTTCGATTTGCAGTTCGTTATTATACTACAAATGGAGGTCCAGGAGGAAGTGAGTCCGATTATATAGGGTTGGATTATTTTGAAGTTATTCAAGCCGGTGGCCCAACTGTTATTACTATTGCCGAAGCTATTGAAGATCTTAATATGGATTTTGTTCCAGATAGATTAGGACAAACAGTAACTGTTGAAGGTGTTGTTTTTTCACCTAACTATCAGACAACTAACAATTCATTTTATATTGACGATGGGACTGCCGGAACTGATATTTTTATGTTTGGCCCACCGGTTTTTACATGGGCTTTCGGAGATATGTTACAAATTACAGGCGTAGTTGATCAGTTTAATGGAATGACTGAAATCATTCCTGCTGATTCTTCTGGATGGGTATTCCAGAGTGCAGGAAATCCTACACCAAATCCTATTGTTCTAACTCTTGCACAGTATAAAGCTAATTCTGAAATGTATGAGGGAAGTCTTGTAGGGTTTGTATCCCTTGATTTGGTGGGTGGCACATGGCCTGCCGCTGGTTCCAGTGCAAATCTTTCGCTAAGTGACGGAGTTGATACGGTTGTATTCAGAATAGATTCGGATACGGATATCGACGGACAACCGGAACCAACCTGGCCGCAGGATGTTATTGGAATAGGAAGTCAGTTTGATTCTAGTCCACCGTATGATGGCGGATATCAGATATTTCCACGATATTATGCAACTGATTTTCTACCACCGGGAACTATTCCTGTAGAGTTAACATCATTTTCTGCAATATCAAATGGCAACACCGTTACTATTAATTGGTCAACTGCATCAGAAACCAATAACCAGGGCTTTGAAATTCAAAGAAACAACGGCGGTGAATTCTATGCTATAGGATTTGTTTCTGGAAACGGAACAACAACAGAGATGAATAATTATTCATATGTAGATAGAAATCTGATTGCTGGAAGTTATAACTACAGAATAAAGCAAGTTGATTTCAATGGTAGATATGAATACTCAAATGTAATAAATGTTGATGTCGCACCTGAACAGTTTGAACTTTCTCAGAATTATCCGAATCCATTTAATCCAAGTACAACAATTAGCTTCTCCATTCCTCAGAGTTCGATTGTAACTTTGAAAGTGTTTAACACACTTGGTCAGGAAGTAAAAACTCTTATAAACCAGAATATGGAATCAGGCGTTCATTCAATCAGCTTCGATGCAAGTGAACTAAACAGCGGTATTTATTTCTATAGACTCGACGCTGGCCAATTCTCTGAAGTACGCAAGATGACTTTGATTAAATAATCTGTAACAAAGTTCTTTTATTCGCCCCTCATCCGAGGGGTTTTTTTTGTAAGCAGTAAACTTTGAATTGAACTACAGGTAAATTCGAATTGACTTGTGTTTATTGATTTTCGATATCGTATGATATTCAACCTATCTGAAGATATTCCAGAAACAAAAACGGGCACGCAGATTGTAACTGCATTTGAGTTAAGATTTAAGTAATATTATTGCCAGAATAATTATAATTATAAAATGATATTTGGATTTGTAAAAATAAATAGTAAAAATAAATTAGAAAGAAGTATCCGACGCGATCATAAAATCAAGAAGATTATCTTCAACATTATTTATGGAACAATCGGCTTTCTTTTATTGAACTTCATCCTTTACACGCTTTCCTCCAATTAATACATCATTCAAGTCCTTTAATTCTAAGAATTTAGATTGAACCGCAGGCGGTAATATTTTATATTAGACCACCTTTTTCAACATAATATGAATAAAAATAAAGTTTATATAGAAACCTACGGATGCCAGATGAACCTTGCCGATACGGAAATTGTGCTCGGGATTCTTCAAAACAATGGCTATAGTGCGACCAAACATCTTGAAAATGCAGATGTGGTTCTTGTAAACACTTGCAGTATAAGAGAAAATGCTGAGCAAAGGATTTATGGC
>JAOTUT010000495.1 GCA_029863735.1 Ignavibacteria bacterium | reverse complement strand
CAGAGAAAATGGCCCAACCGGGTGATCCGCCGTTATTTGCCGGGGGGGGATTAGCAATCAGTATATGGCTGGCTAACTCTTCACCAGTGATGGTTACCTCTGACTTTTGGTCAAGCATGCCAACATTTGTACCAACAGTAATGGTTTCTTTTGACTCTTGGCCAAACATACTGAAATATGCATCGCTATCAATGATTACGGTTCCCTCTTGGGCAAGCACAGTGCCGTATACAAGAAGCAAAGATAAAAGAACTGTACAAATTTGTTTCATAGGACTTTCCCTCCTTTAGTTTGTGATTATATAACTTAAATAGAGCCCGAATTTATTTTCCAGTGCTAAAGTTTCCGATAAGAGAATTAAAAGAAGAACATCGAGACAAACTTTTCTTCTTACGTTCTTTACATGAAAAGAATGACTTCAATTTATAGTGCGAAATAGTACTAATAATCATTATTAAATACTTCCAATAAAGAAGTTAAATGACCTGTGTATTTACTATTTACCAACAACTATATTTTTTTAGGGGAGCTGTTGAAAAAGTGATTATAAGTTAAAAAGAAAAATTAAGAGAGTCAAGAGAAATTTTTCAATTAAGTTAAATGATTGAATCAAATTATTGTTCAGGACGGAAACCTAAATATTTTTTTCTTTACTTTTGTATAAAATAACTATCAAACAAAGGATTTTATATCAATGACAGAACCATTAACTGGAATAGTTTACGATCCAATTTTTCTTAAACACGACCAACCTGGTCATCCTGAGACCGCTAAACGACTTGAATCGATTATAAGTTTATTAAAAGAAAAAGATTTAATGCAAAAAGTTGTGGAGATAAAATCCCGACAGACTGAAACTGACGAAATTACTCTCTACCATTCAAAAGATTATGTTGAGTACGTAAGTGAATTTTGTGAAAAAGGAGGTGGCTACCTTGATCCGGATACTTATTCAAATAAATATTCTTTCACAGCTGCTGCTACCGCTGTCGGAAGTTGCATTGATTTGACCAAATCAGTTATTAATGGAGAATTGAAAAACGGATTTGCACTTCTTCGTCCTCCCGGACATCATGCTTTGACGAACAGATCAATGGGATTTTGTTTGTTTGGAAATATTGCAATTGCCGCAAAAGTTGCTTTAACTCAACCGGGAATTCGGAAAGTTGCTATAGTTGATATTGACGTTCATCATGGAAATGGAACTCAAGCTCTTGTTGGTGATGATCCCAACATACTTTTTATTTCAACACATCAATATCCTTATTATCCCGGTACAGGCAGAATCAGAGAAATTGGACACGGAGATTCTGAAGGAACAATAGTGAATATTCCTCTGCAAGCTGGAGTGGGTGATGAAGGGTTTAAAATGGTTTATGAAAAAGTTATCAATCCTTGTATCGAAAGATTTAATCCAGATTTAATACTTATCTCTGCAGGTTACGATGCTCATTGGGATGACCCACTTGCTGATTTAAATTTAAGCTTAACAGGATATAATTGGATTTCAAGAGAATTAGTAAAATATGCCGGGAGAGTTTGTGGAGGTAAAATTGTTTTTTTTCTTGAGGGTGGGTATAACCTCGTTGTACTGCAGTATGGAGTAACTAATACAATAAGGGGACTTATGGGAATAGAATTATGTGATGATCCACTTGGGCAATCAAAAACACCTGAGCCAGACATTAAAAAATTGATAAGTGAATTACGTCAAATTCATAAGTTGTGAAATGAAATAGTTAGGCTTGGAAAAATTCACCAGTTTAATATAAAATCTTAGTCTTCTCTTAAAATATTTTTCTCTAAAACTTAACTTAATCAACTAATTACAAGGCTGATTGATGGACTTATTACCTAGAAGAGCTTTATGCAGTGATGTAACTATTCCAAATGTTAATTATTTTTACTTAGTAATTTTTTCAACATAACATCATGAAAAAACAACCTATTAAATACATCCTACCATCATTATTATTATTTAGCTTAATTATACTATTCGTTTCTTGTAGTGATGAAGAAGGGAAATCTTCTCTGGGTGAAAATCTTACCTATGAATTGGTTAAATATCATAAAATATCGCCAAGTTGTGACAGTATTAAAAATGAAAACTGTGCAGAAATAAAAATAGAATTTCCGAAGGT
>JAOTUT010000494.1 GCA_029863735.1 Ignavibacteria bacterium | reverse complement strand
AATTCCAGGTATTACAGCCATTTGTATATGGATATGATTATACTGGTGCAAATAGAGTGGGAGGTGATTATCTGGCGATAGATCCTGCACTTGAAGATGTAGGATCGCATCCAACAATGTCTGAACTATTAAGACCAAGAGAGCCCATAATAGCTTATGTCTATTTGCAGGATAGGGTAGAATTGGAAGACTTAGTATTAAATCTCGGGTTGAGATTGGATTATTATGATTACAAGACATGGGAATTAAGGGATATTGGTTTTCCTTTTGGAGGAGGATTAGACTCTGATAGATTTGATATTGAGGATTTTAAAGTAAAAGATGCTGATATAGAACTTTCACCAAGGATTGGTATTGGATTTCCTGTTACAGCTTCTACAGTATTTCACGCAAATTACGGAAGGTTCGTTCAAAGACCTGAATTGAACGATATGTACGGCGGACCATTTGATTGGGATGCTTATCTTAATTTTGATCCACAATATGTACAGAATGGTTCCATAATTCGTGAAGAAACCACATCTTACGAGCTTGGGTTCAGACAGGCTATCGGGAATACATCTGCATTAGATATCAATCTGTTCTACAGAAATATTAAGGGACTGGTAAACAGGCAAAATACGAAATGGCAGGCCACTGTAGGTGGAGAAGTTGGTAATGCTATTACACCCTTTAATTCTGATTTTGGCACTAACAAAGGTGTTACCTTTTCTTTTGATGCAAGAAATTTAAGTTACTTTAACTTATCCCTACAGTACACCTTTTCTATAGCTGAGGGAACAGGTTCGTCAACAGGTTCAAGCCAAACTGCCGTATTTAGAAATCAGGATAACCTGGCACCTAAGGTAATCGCACCTCTTGATTTTGATCAAAGACATACGGGTGTATTCACAGTTGATTTTTATATTCCACAAGGCGAAGCTGATTGGTTGGAAATGTTTAACATAACTGCTTTATTCTCCTTTAACAGCGGACGTCCTTATACACCTGTCGACTTCTGGGATATTCTTGGCGACAATGGTCTTTCGGCTACAAATACGGGGTATATAAACTCGGCTTACGGTCCTGGTGTATTTAGAACAGATCTTAAGGTTACTAAAGGGATTCCCGTGGGTGATGTTATAATCTCTCCTTATTTATGGATTAACAATCTTTTTGGTGCTGAGAATGCTATTGATTACTGGCGCTCAACTGGCAGCCCATATACTACTAACCATTTGAATACTGAGAGCGGACGAACCACAGCACAAAATAATTTTAACCAGACAGGATCCAATGGTTATGTTCAGGATTATACAAGTCTGGAGAGAGATCCAAGGAATTTCGGAATTCCCAGACAGATTATTCTGGGTTTAAAGGTTGACTTTACCAGGTTTTAATTTAGCTCGAGGAAGGCATCATACAATAACAGGATAAATGAAATGAAAAATAAAAAAATAAAGAACTTAACTTATATCATCCTCCTCGTTTCCGGATTAATTATTGTCTCATTTGGTTTTTTATCGGACGATAAAAGTGGTCAAAAACCGATTCGTCCTGCATATAAACAAAGTGATGTTCAGGCATCCGGAAAGCAAGGAGATGCTTATAGATTGTTCGTTAATAACATAAATCTCCCAATGAATAGAGCCGGCGTAATTGCTGATGTTAATATTCCACCGAATGGCAGCAGCGGTAGATTTAAAGGAAATAACGGATTTCTTTTTTCCTCCGGATTTTTCCTGAGTGGTTATTCAAACGGACAATTATGGACGAATGCAGTTGCTTCAGCTACCCTTGTTGAAGATTATAGAACAGGCCAGGCAAATCCCGGGCCGAATGATGACTCACAAATGTATGTTCTTAATTCACAGGACCCGGCCTTCGGTCCTAGCTGGCAGGCCTGGATTGATGCTGTTGCTCTAGGTGCGGATTTTTACGATGGTGATGGAAACGGTGCATATGAACCAATTGATAAAAATGGTAATGGAAAATGGGATCCCGATGAAGACAGACCGGATTTAATTGGTGATGAAACAGTTTGGTGTGTGTATCACGACGGATTACCACAGGCACAAAGACGCTGGAACACTGTCCCTGAGTATGGAATTGAGATCAGACAAAGTGCTTTTGCATTTGCTTCGGCAGGTGCAATAGGAAATATT
>JAOTUT010000492.1 GCA_029863735.1 Ignavibacteria bacterium | reverse complement strand
GCTGAGCTTATCGAAGCCTGCCTGTCGGCAGACAGTTATGATGATTCACTTTACAAGTATAATACTATATCTCCACCTCAACAGTAAACGGCACTTTAAGTTTTTCCCATTCCAGCCTTACAACAGATGTATTATCAGAAGTTTTTGTAAATGTATAAGCAAGCCATTCCTGCCAGCAGTTGTTTTCTTTTTCGGGAGTGACTTCAACTCGAAGCGCATCTTCAACATCGTTATACTCAAAAGCTCCCCACTGGTCTGCGACTTTGTTAAAAATTATAGTCCATTTATCTTTTGTTGGAATAGTAAAAAAACCGTAACTGCCAGCCTTCAATTTTTTACCATTTATTTTCACATCAGTACTGAAAGTAATCTTTGTTGCTTCGTTTGCACCTGCACGCCAGACCGCATTGTAAGGAACAAGACCACCCCAAATTGTCCTACCTTTAACTCCCGGTCTGCTGTAATCAATCGTGACTTCAGTAAAACCGACAGTCTGCTTTGCTTCAGCTTTAGGGCTTATTCTTACTTCTTCTTTCTTCTGGGAATAACTATCAACTGAATAAAATCCAGTTAAAAAAATAGTTATAAGGATTAAATTATATAAAATTCTAATTTGAGAATTACTCATTGCTTTTCCTGAAATTTTAAATGATTTATTTATTTCTAAATTTAACTAAAGATTCTATATTTTTTTCATTTCATCAATTACTGTATTAATCTCTTGTTTCGTATTGTAGAAATGTGGTGCAAATCTAATATATCCTTCACGTAACGAGCAAACTATATTTTTCTGGCTCAGAGTATCGAATATTTTTTGAGCACTTTCATTTCTAAAACTTACAATTCCGGATAAATGCTTTTCCGGGAAGTTATGTAATGGAGATTTATATCCAATTTTTTCAAGCTCTGCAATAAAATATTTTGAATTACTCAAAACTTGTTTTTCAATTTCATCAAAGCCAAACTCCTTAAATAATCCCATTGACGAATTGAATGCATAAATACCGAGGTTATTCAATGTACCGGGCTGAAATCTTTCTGCAGTTTCTTTTGTAGTTAGATCGAAGTTTAACAAATCCCAGGCATCTTTAACAGCAAGCCAACCAATCGGTGCAGCTTTCATCTGCTCCTGCAACTCTTTTCTAATATAAATAAAAGCTAATCCCTGTAAACCAAGCAACCATTTTTGGGTACCATTGGCGAGAAAATCAATGTTATATTTTTCAACATCCAGTCTGATTGCACCCAATCCCTGGATTGAATCAACAGAAAAGATAATTCCTTTTTCTTTGCAGACTTTACCTATCTTTTCCAGATCAACCCTATAACCTGATAGAAACTGTACAAAACTGATAGAGATTAATTTAGTTTCTGGTTTTATTGCTTCAATTACTTCTTCTGCATTTACAATGCCATTTTTTGATTTTATGGAATTTACTTTAACTCCTTTTTCTTTTAGCTGAAGAAATGGATAAACATTTGCAGGGAATTCAACATCATTTAAAATTATTCTGTCACCTGCTTTCCAATCAATCCCTTGTGCAAGCCAGATTATTCCGTTAGTTGTATTATCAAGAAAAGCAATTCTGTCCCCGCTGCAATTAATCATTTCACCAATCATCTCTTTAGTTTCATCAGCAACATCTTTAAATTCATAATAGTCATCAATTTTTTCTTCACTTCGTACTTTCAAGAAATTTTCTATTCTTTCTTTTACTTTTGTATTGATTGGTCCGGTTGATGCATGGTTAAAATAAATAATCCCGTTCTTCAAATAAGGGAAGTAACTTCTTGCTTTCTCTATAGTTTCAGGATTCATCTAGGTAATTTGCTTTCTTTGATATTAGCAACAATAATAATTAGATTTTGATATAAGATTTTACAAGCATATATCGTAAAATACCAACCAAATTCAAATTATTATGGACAAAAAAATGACTTACCCTAAAGCTCCAAAGCACAAACAACTTACTATCGAAGATTTAAGATGGAAATGTGACCCGGATATTTTTAAATTCGATTCGACTGAGGATTTAAAGCCAATTGAAGGAATACTTGGTCAGGAGCGGGCGCTTAAGGCATTGAAGCTTGGTGTAGAAATGAGGGCACCGGGTTATAATATTTTTATTGCAGGTATGTCCGGTTCTG
>JAOTUT010000493.1 GCA_029863735.1 Ignavibacteria bacterium | reverse complement strand
TTTGCTGGAAGACTCGGGTTACCTTGCACGCGGAGCTATGTTGATAGATAAACCTTTGTCAAAAATAGGTTTAAATGGCAGATCTTTCGTACCTATGCTATCAGGATTTGCATGTGCAATCCCCGCAATGATAGCCGCACGAACGATCCCCAATCGAAGAGAAAGATTATTTACTATTTTCATTATCCCATTGATGAGTTGTAGTGCAAGGCTGCCTGTCTATGCGCTCCTAATTGCATATCTGATTCCACAAGAAAATGCATGGATGGGAGGAATATTATTAGGTGGAATTTATCTCTTCAGCATGATCAGTTCAATTATTGTAGCTGGAGTTATGAATAAATTCACAAAAAAATTGTTCAATGCGGAGGAGACATCATCTTTTATTCTTGAATTGCCAGCCTATAGAATTCCAAAATTAAGTTCAGTGATAACTAACACTTACAATAATTCTAAACAATATATTTTAAGAGCAGGTCCAGTTATCCTGGGATTTTCACTTGTCCTTTGGTTCTTAACTTTTTTCCCAAATATTAATCCGGAGGTTGAAAAATCCGGGTTAACCACTGAACAGACTCAAAATCTTGAACGAGTAGAAAGACTTGAGCATTCTTACGCATCTGATCTGGGAAAAATAATTCAGCCTTTCATGACACCAATTGGTATGGATTGGAGAATTGGTGTTTCCTTAATATCGGCATTTGCTGCTCGCGAGGTATTTGTTTCTTCCCTAGCTTTAACATTTAAAGTCACAACCGAAGGTGGCGATGATCAAAGCACGTTACTCAACTCACTAAGAAATGCAAAGATTGAATCTTCCGGAGAGAAACTTTTTACTGTAGCAACATCATTGGGACTCATTGTTTTCTTTATGTTTGCACTACAATGCCTTTCAACAGTCGCAGTTTCAAAAAAAGAGACAGGCGGATGGAAAATTCCCATCTTACAAGTATTAATATTTACATCCTTGGCTTATGTAATGACTTTTGTAACGGTAAATGGCCTTAGATTTTTTGGAATCCAATGAAATATTTAATTACTTAATAAAAATCTTTATTTTGCTATCAAATAGATTACATCATATTTAAACTAAGATTATCAGATTCATATAAAAGTGAAAAACAAACAAGCTGAAGAAATATTCAGAAAATTTCTAAAATCAGGTAAGAATAGGATTACTCCCGAAAGATTTGAAGTGTTAGAAGCAGCACTTGAATATGATGGTCATTTTAATGCTGATGATCTTTATATTGTGATGAAGAATTCCAGCTCGAGAGTATCAAGAGCTACAGTTTATAAAACGCTGGAACTCCTTGCACAATGTGATTTACTCTCCAAAAGAAATTTTGGTGATAATATCAATCGTTTTGAGAGTAGTTTTAAGAGACAGGTTCACGATCATCTCATTTGTATCGATTGCGGAAAAATAATTGAATTCGCTGATACAAGAATCAAGCAGTTACCCGAAGAAATAAGTGAAAATTTGGGATTTAATTTTGAAAGCTACTCATTCAATATCTTTGGACGATGCAAAGACCCTAAAAAATGTAAACATTCCAGACAGAAATGACAGAACGTAAATACCCTTTACATTGGAAGAAAAAAGATTTCTCAATAAAAATTTTCTGTTCTATTCCAAACATTGCAACCGGAATTTTACTGAAGGCAGGAAATTCACATTTTATAATTGACCCGGGAGATGGAATACTCCGAGATCTGAACAAAGAGATTGGAGTAAAAAATCTATTAGAAATCTCTGATGTTTTTGTAACTCATGGTCATCACGATCATGTAGGTGGAGTTTGGTCACTTCTCACTTATCTGCGAGTGATGCAAAAAAAATCTCCACTCACAATTCATTACCCTGAAGGCTGTGTTGAGATCGAGAGTATTTATAATGCTTTCAAAAAAGTATACTCGAGAACTATTACTTATAAGATTATTTTAAAATCTATCAAAAGGATAAGTGGCTTTTCTTCAAGCAACATTACTGTTAAACCATTTCCAGTGGTTCACAAAGAAAATTTATCAACCGGTAAAACACGACAGGTGCCTGCATTGGGTTATAATTTTGTTTATGATGGTAAAACGATTTGTTATGGCGGTGACACAGCATATTGCGAAGCATTGGTCAATTTTGCCCGCAAT
>JAOTUT010000491.1 GCA_029863735.1 Ignavibacteria bacterium | reverse complement strand
GCGGTTTTAATGTGAATGGACTCGAACTATTATCCGGATCGGGTTCAATAGAAATTACAGCTGTACCCCCAGCAATATCAGTGGGGAATGTTAATCCCATCGGTGCATTGATTAGGAAGTCTTCACCGGGAAAGGGAGGACCAGGCATTGTACTGCTGTACGGATCTGCGTTATCTACAACTGTAGCATTTGTAAATGTACCCGTAGTTACCGGCATTCCGTTAATTACAGTCCATCCTTCGTAATTCCATCCTGCAGGTAGTGTTGGCAAAAATAATCCCTGTGCTGGACTTCCCGTAGCCAAGTCCAAAAACCAAATACCGCTATTCTCGTTTGTCATTGCGCCGTCTGTTGGTGTAGCAAGAATATATGTTCCGGTTGTTGAGGTAAAATCATTGCCAAGAGCCGCAGGATGACTCACGGAAATGGTTGATGAATTACCACTGAAGTCGCCACCAAGTATATGAACGGCACTTGGGTCTGGATCTGAATCTGGATTAGGTTCAATTGTCAGAACAAACGTAGTAGCATTAGCCAAACTTGTTGCATTTACTTCAAAATCAGTCTGGCTTAAATTTCCATTTGCATCCACAGTAAATGTACCGGTGGAAACAGGCAGGTCTTCAACTACTCCATTCGATTTGGGTATAGTAGGCACAATTATCCATCCTTCATATTTGGCGCTCGAACCAAGATCTTCAAGCCCGTTAATATTCAATTTTAATGTAGCGTTAGTTGGCTGATTTTGAGTTGGCGATTCCTCCTCTGAGCATCCAAATAATATGAATGTAGATAGAGCAAGAATAAGCATAATAGTACGCATTATTTCTCCTGTTTTTGTTATAGAATTTTTTACAGAAGAAAGCTAGTTTCGAATTGTCACGGAAGAATCACAGAAGTAAAAACTTTTTATTGCATTAATAGTTTTTAAAACTTCACAAAAAACCCCTGCTTATCAAAATAATCAGGGGTGTGACAAATAATTTATGATGTTAGAATTATTTTAATAAAACCTGTCCGCCGAAGTGTTAACGAAGGAGGATCATTTTCTTGGTTTCAACAAAGCTTCCGGCTTGAAGTTTGTAGAAATAAAGCCACTTATCAGATTTTGAGTATAGTTAGTGATCGACCTGATTCAGACCTTCTCAATTACACTTTTAAATTATTTACTAAAGGTCCTTGCGTGACTTCTGTAAGGTCATTCATAATTTTAAATGACTTTACACTAAAATTGCTAAGTCCCGGATGACTCGTAACAGTTTTAGCAAGTGGTCCGGCTAAAAATGAATTCATTGAGGATTCGTTTTCAAACAAGTAAATTCCTCCGGCTTCTTTTTGTTCTTCATTCATGGTCCAAATCTTCCACATGAGGCCGGGAAGATTCGAAAATTGCTCGACAAGGGATTTGGCGGCTTGTTCATATTCCGCGGGTGTGACCTTCAGGTTGAAGTTGATTTGCAGCAATCTTTCAGACATCTTTTCCTCCTAATTTATGTTTGTGTTATTTTATAGAACAACCTGATGAATTTTAACAGGAATCAGGTACAACATTTTGCAGGAATGGGCACTATTGTAAAATGATAATAAAGAATAATTGTTAATTATGCAATATTTTTAATAAAAAAACCCCACTCCTTTCCGAAACAAGGGTATTGCAATTAGACTATGTAGTAAAATCATTTTAGAAGGATCATCTTCTTAGTCTCTACAAAAGAACCTGCTTGCAGCTTATAAAAATAAATTCCACTTGATAATCCTGTTGCATCAAATTCAATCTCATAATTTCCAACAGTTTGCTCTTCGTCGACAAGGTTAACAACTTCATTGCCAAGGGCGTCATAAACTTTCAAAGAGACAAATTGAGATTGCGTCGTTCCACTCGCAATGACAGAAGGGATATTATATTTTATTTTGGTTGATGGGTTAAATGGATTAGGGTAATTTTGTTCAAGAACAAATTCAGATGGAACAATTTCTAAATTAACCAAACCAGAGACAGTCAATTCATCGTAGCTGATAGTTTCTGATTGATAAACAGTCTTTGATCCCGTGCTCTGAACAAAAACTACTACATTTAAACTATCAGCATCCCACAAAGGATCGAGATTAACTATTTGAGGAATATCTTTAGTTTCATTCAAATTAATTG
>JAOTUT010000490.1 GCA_029863735.1 Ignavibacteria bacterium | reverse complement strand
GCCAAGAGCAACATTAACTTACCGCTTTAGTCCAAAGACATCATTTTCAGTCAGCTCGGGTTTGTTTTATCAGAATATTCCTAATAATATCCTTGTTCAGAGTGAAGAGTTTAAATCTCTTAAAACACCGGGCGCGGTGCATTACATTGCCGGGGTTAGTCATGATTTATGGGATGCAACAAGGCTAAGTGTTGAGGTGTATTACAAAGACTATTTCAACTTCCCGATAAATCCGGAACAGCCGACTATGTTTTTATTCGACCAGTCACAAGTATTTGGAATTTTCTGGAGTAACACTTTTCTTGAAGACAATGGGAGAGCGAATGCAAAAGGAATTGAAGTAATCCTTCAGAAAAAATTAGCAAAGGATTTTTACGGACTAGTTAGCGGTTCATTAACAAATTCAAGCTACCAGGATTATTACGGAAATCAGCACAACAGGATTTACGATAACATGTTCAACTTTAATATCGAAGGCGGATATATTCTGGGTAATGATTGGGAATTTAAAGTAAGATGGGTTTATGCAGGTGGTGCACCTTACACTCCATTTGATTATGAAGCATCAAAAGAAGCTGGCGTTGGAATCTGGGATCTCAGCAGAACAAATTCAGAAAGACTGCCGGATTATCATTCGATGAATTTAAGAATTGATAAAAGATTTTATTTCAGCACATCCAGCCTGCTTCTTTATTTGAGCGTGTGGAATGTTTATAACAGGGAGAATGTTGCTTCCTACTATTGGAATGAAGTGACAAATGAAATTGACTCTCAAACACAGTGGAGTACTCTGCCGGTAATAGGTGTTGAGTACGAGTTTTAGAACCACCCACCTCTTCGTCCCCTCCTAGGAGGGGACAACCCTATATTTTTAAAAAGACAACATTGCCAAAAAATAATAAGACAAATATGAAAGTCTCCTCCTTGGAGGAGATTTAGAGGTGGGTCAGTTACTTCTTGCGATTCTCATCAATCCATCGCTCAATTTTCTCAAGCACTTTATCAAGCTGATGTCTCACTTCCATATCGTCGAATCTTAAGACTGTTACTCCAAGCTCATTTAAATGTTTATTTTTCTTTTTATCTCTGTCCGGATTTCCGTAATGGCTTTCACCATCAATTTCAATTGCCAGTTGAAGATCTTTACAGTAGAAGTCAACGATGAAATTATCAATTGGTCTTTGTCTGTCGAAGTCATAACCACGAATTTGTTTTTTCTTCAGATAGTTCCAGACCATAATTTCAGTAAACGTACTGTCGTTTCTCAGTTCCCTAGCATACTCTTTTAACTTTGGATTATATGGAATGACTTTTCTTCACTTCATTGTAGAGTTAACATAATAAAATTCTTTCTAACAATACAGAAACCCACCCCTTCGTCCCCTCCTAGGAGGGGTCAACTCTCCATTTTTAAAAAGTTAACATTTCCAAAAATGTGATAAAACAAATATGAAAGTCTCCTCCCTGGAGGAGATTTAGAGGTGGGTTAATTCGGAATGACAACTGACAACTCAAGCAACCTTTTCTTTCAGAATATCATTCCTGTATTGTGCAGGGGTGATGCCCGTAACTTTTTTAAATGCAGAGTAAAATGCGGATTTAGAACTGAAGCCTGCTTCAAATCCAAGTGCCAGTATGCTGAATTTATTATCCGGGTCATTTTCAATTAATCTTTTAACTTCTTCAACCCTGTAGGTGTTCACAAAATCGTAAAAATTTTGCTGAAGTTTTTTGTTTATGATTTCGGAAAGGTTATGAGTCGAAATGCCTGCCTTGCCGTCAGGCAGGCTTATCATCGAAGCAAGTTCGGAAAGGTTTAAATCATTTTTCAGATATGGTTTTTCATTTTTCATAATCTCTTTCAGTTTTTCAATAGCATCTGAAGCAAATTGATCTGATAAACCTGATTTTTTGTAAGAACCGATTTTATCCTTTGGTTGTATTGATTCCGGTTCATCTTCAGTTATTAAAACAACCTCTGGCTGACGCAAACTTCTGTAACCAATTAAAAATATAAACACAGCCATACCAACGTAAATAAGAATATTCGCTCTTAGTTCTTCCCCGTAAATAAAATTGGTTGCGTAAGCTAAGATTACTATCAGCCAGATGGCAGCGGATCCAATTACAAAATACATAAGCCATCGCAAGT
>JAOTUT010000489.1 GCA_029863735.1 Ignavibacteria bacterium | reverse complement strand
GGATAGTAAAGAAATCTATAAACGAAGGTTTGGCAGGAACGGAATATGAAGACCGCATTTTAGGATTTCAGTCAGGACAGTTTATTGAAAAGAACCGTCAGAATGAGCTCTTGAATGGTGGATTATTGAATACCATTGTTCCATATGTAACAGCAATGATGGAAGTGAAAAGCTCTATGGGTGTTATAGTTGCTGCGCCAACCGCTGGAGCGTGTGCAGCATTACCTGGAACTTGCGCAGCTGTAGTAAAGGAAATGAATCTTTCTGATGATGAGATGACAAAAGCGATGCTTGCGGCGGGAATGATCGGTGTCTTCATTGCAGCATACTCAACTTTTGCAGCTGAAGTTGGCGGATGTCAGGCAGAGGGCGGTTCTGCATCAGGAATGTCTGCAGCAGCACTTATTACCATGATGAATGGAACTGCAGAACAGGCAACATCTGCAGCATCGATGGCTATACAAAATATGCTGGGTTTAATATGTGACCCGGTTGCAAACAGGGTTGAGGTCCCCTGCCTCGGTAAGAATGTTATGGCAGCAAGTAATGCTCTCTCTTGTGCAAATATGGCTCTTTCAGATTTTAATGCATTAATACCATTGGATGAAGTAATTGATACGATGAATAAAGTAGGAGAAAGCCTTCCATCCGAATTATGTTGCACAGCTCTAGGTGGGTTATCAATAACGAAGACGTCTAAGGAAATAGAAAGGAGATTAGCATAACATTTTTTCAATATAATTTCCACACATGCATGAATTGGTTGCAAGCAGCTGCTTAAAATTAAGCTTTAAGACAAAAGGTAGAAGAAGGAAGTTCCCGAACATTATTTTTAATCTTGGGTAAAACTACCATAATCAAAGAATAAACAATGGATTGACATCCTATTGTTAATATGGTTTAATTTACGTACCTTAAAAACAGTTGAAAAACTACTAAATTTTCCTCTCCAACCAAATTTGTTTAATTAAACTTTAATTTAAAAAATCCGGGAACAATATGAATACTGAATTATGGCATTTAACTGAAGGAAACTCTCCTTTAATAGCAACAGCAATTCACGATGGCCATACCGTGAGAGAAGAACTAAAAAAAATTATGCTCATAAATGAAGATGAACAATTAAGAGAGGAAGATCCTTTTACCGGTGAATTGACAGAAGTTGCAGAAACAAGATTAATTGGACTTAGATCACGTTTCGAAGTGGATTTAAATCGTCCGAGAGAAAGGGCAGTTTATATAAAACCGGAAGATGCCTGGAATTTGAACATTTATAAAACACCTCCTTCACAGGAAATAATTAATCGTTCCCTGGAAGAATATGATTTATTTTATGCTGAGGTTAGTCGTTTATTCTCTGATTTCGAGAAACGATTTGGTCGCTTTGTTGTGTTTGATATTCATACTTATTGTTACAGGCGCGGAGGGCCGGATGGTGTTGAAGCAGATCCCGATGCTAACCCTGAAGTAAATATTGGAACAGGACCGATGGACAGAGATTTTTGGGCGCCGATTGTGGATAGATTTATTACAGATATGCGAGCGTTCAACTATTCAGGTTCGCATCTTGATGTAAGAGAAAACATAAAATTTAAAGGCGGTTTTTTTTCTAAATATACAAACGAAAAATTTCCTAACTCTGCATGTGTATTATCAATTGAATTTAAGAAAATTTTTATGGATGAGTGGACAGGAGAATTATTTAAAGATAAATTTGAATTATTAAAAGAAGTACTTAGGACTGCAGTGCCAGGTGTTCTGAAGGAGTTAGAAAAACTAAATAAAAAGGACAATAATTAAGTCCTGCCTAAAACAAGCTTATTAATCCAGATTGATTATTATATAGTATGTTTAGTAAAGCAGTTATAGATTCTAAAACTATATACAAAATCCCTGACTCATTAATTTACGAAATTCAGGAACGTCTTTCACAGGGTAAACAGGTGCGTCGTGCATTACCTTTTGATGGACGGCTGCATATAGATAGAACTCTGCCATTTCTTGTTGTATACAGACGTCCTCATAATTACTCCGATAAAGGTACCGACCGTCTTGTAAAGGGTGAAGCATCATATTTAATAATTTCGGATGATCCAAGGCTTAAATCAGGTTTAGCAAAACTGATACAAGCAATTGTTCGAACACTCTCAAAAGAAT
>JAOTUT010000487.1 GCA_029863735.1 Ignavibacteria bacterium | reverse complement strand
TGGAGTTCAATTTTTTTATCTTATTTGAGAATCAAAAAGGCGTTGAAATCGACTAAATTCAACGCCTACAAATGTGGAGCTAAGCGGGATCGAACCGCTGACCTCTTGAATGCCATTCAAGCGCTCTCCCAGCTGAGCTATAGCCCCAGTTTTAGTTTTTTCTGGAGTAAAACTAATTATCTTTTCTTCTTTTGTCAATTAAGATTATTTATGATTAGTGTAATTATTTTAGCCATTGAATGCTGAGCAAGTTAAGAATATTTTTACATTGTTAAATGAAAAGACATTACAAAAAATATATAATCGTAATCTTTATAGCTTTAACGATATTTATTTTGCAAAACTGTGATGATACAATTACTTCAACTGACATTGATAATTTAGTAATGCCTGATTCAAATGTAAGTTATCGCCGGCATATCTCACCTGTCTTCGAAGTTAAATGTGTACCTTGCCATAATGATTCAAGAAGTGATGGGGGAGTAAATCTTTCATCTTGGGTGAAAGCTACAACAGATTTGAGTATTATCTTTCCAGGAAGTGACAGCACAAGTATTCTAGTGTATACAATTGAAAGGATACCTCCTTATCCTCCAATGCCACCCTCTGAATGGTTAAAACGAAACCATATCAATGGAATAAGAACATGGATACGAGAAGGCGCTTTGAATAACTAAATCCATTTCATTTGTTTATACCAGTCACACGTTCTTTTAATTCCATCTTCAATTGAAATTTTTTGCCTGTAACCAAGATCACGAACAGCTTTAGAAGTGTCACATATCCAAAATCTTTGAGTTAAGTCTTTAGCCTTTTCAATGTTTAATGTGGCTGGTTTTGAACTAAACATAGCAAAGAATTGGGCGAACGCAGCAACTGTAAAAACAATAAAATGAGGTAACCTAATTCTAAATGCTTTTTTATTTAAGACTTTTGAAGTTATTTTACCAACTTCATCCCAAGTATAAAATTTTTCAGAACTTATAAAATAAGTCTCTCCATTTGCCTTTTCTGCAACCGCTGCAAGGTACAAACCTTCCACCAGATCAGCTACATGAAGTAAACTTAATTCTTTTTTATCAAACCCAATCATTGTAGTTAGTCCTTTATTGAAGACTTGAAAATAGATAAATATTTCGGTGTCCCTTTCCCCGTAAATTGCTGGCGCACGGCAAATTGTAACCGGGAAAATATCTTTATAACCTAAGGTGACTTGTTCCTGCTTAAGTTTGCTTTTTGCATAAGTTGTCAAAGGTCTACATTCTGATTCCTCATTTATCGGTTTACCAATCAATGAGGGTCCGCTTACGGTTTGACTGCTTACAATAAGAAATTTTTTGATACTATCCTTAGATTCTTCAGCAACTTCAAGTAATACTTTACTCGCTTCAACATTACCACGGTAATAACCTTCTTCATTTTTTGCTTTAACTGCTCCAGCTACATGAAAGATGTAGTTTGCATTTTTGAAGGCATCTCTAAGCCCTTCTCTATCAAATAAACCACAATCAAAAATGATTACATTCTTATTTTCTAACCATCTCAGATTACTTGATTTCCTAACTATGCATCTTATTTCAAATTTTTTTATCAGAAGGTAATCAACCAGATGGCTGCCAACAAATCCATTCGCTCCTGTAACAACTGCTATTTGTTTGTCATTCATATTCTAATTCTGTTTGCTTTTAAAACATTTTAATAATACATTTTAGCCCAAAATTAACAAAAAACTACAACTTTTTATTTTCAAATTACTTTCCATATTTAACCAAGGAGGTCCAGTTGGATCTATTTCAGAAATGCTTTGACTTCACACGAGCAGACGAGGTTAAGGCTTTAGGGGTTTATCCTTATTTTCGGCCAATTGAAGAAAATGAAGGTCCTGTTGTTCAGATTGAAGGAAGAAGAGTTATTATGGCTGGCTCGAACAACTATCTTGGACTGACTGCTCATCCGCAAGTAGTTGAAGCTGCAGTAAAAGCAGTTGAAAAATACGGAACAGGCTGCTCTGGTTCCCGCTATCTTACCGGCACTCTTGATTTACATATTGAATTAGAAATTAGATTAGCAAAATTTTTTAACGCTGAATGTGTACTGTTATTTAGTACTGGTTATCAAACTGCTCAAGGTGTTATTCCTACTCTTGTTGGACGAAATG
>JAOTUT010000488.1 GCA_029863735.1 Ignavibacteria bacterium | reverse complement strand
TTTTTCACCTATTGTAAAACAGTTTGCATCGTTGTTTACATATACCGGAATACCAAACTGTTCTTCCAGAATATCCTTTAAGTGTACTTCATCCCACGAGGGGATATTTTGCACATTGTAAACAATTCCTTTATTAACATCTACCAGGCTGGGAACACCGATTCCAATTCCTGCAACATTATGGTCAAAGACACAATATATAGCATTAATAATTTCTTCCAGTATTTTTTCTTTAGTGCCCTGTGCTGAAATATCAAAGGACTCGCATTTATCAAATTGATCTTTTTCTACTCTGCCTAAGACAATGTTAGTCCCACCCATATCAACACCAATGAGAGTTTTATCGAGCATTCAATTTCTCCGGGTTTTGAATACTTATGTTTTAACGTTAAGTTTTTTCGAATATCGTTTTATTCCTGATTAGTGGTTTTGCCCAAATTCCAATACTTAAAATGTATGCTAAGGATATATATAAGAACATTATTCCATATCTCAACCCAACAATATCAGCTAATCCTCCAATGATTAGGGGGACAATAGCTCCACCAATTATCCCTGTGCAAAGAATTCCCGAAAATGATCCATGATGTTCAGCAACAGAGTTTAATGCCAGTGAGAAAATTATTGACCACATAACAGACAGGAAGAATCCGGTAAGTGGAAATGCAATCATCGCAACACTTCCGCTTGAAACGATTGCTGTCGTTAAGCATATGATAGCGAGACCGGCTGCACCAAGAAGAATTTTTCGGCTATCAAATAACTTCAGTAATATCAGGCCTAACAAACAACCAATAGTTAACAATCCCCAAAACCAGGCGACTACCTCAGCACCTTTGGTTTGAGGATCCATTCCATGATATTGTGATAAAAATTCAGAAATCCAGTTACCTATACCTTGCTCTGTTCCGACATAAGCAACAATTCCTATAAAATATAAAATTACATACTTGTTTTTAATTAGCTGAAGATAAGATTCCCATCCACCAGCCCTTTCATCCTCTTTAAACTCCAATTTAGGAAATCGAACTGATGCAATTACTATAATCATAAGAAGAGAAACAACGGCAAAGATCCAGTACAATGAAATCCAGGATAGACTTGCAGGGACGACGCTGGATAGACTATCTAAAAGAATGTTCCCCCCTCCGGAATATTCATTAAGATTTACTACTAAATAAGAGTAAAGGTAAGGCCCCAGATATGAGGCACCACCGAAAAAAAGCTGGGCAATTACAGAATTAAATGCAAAATACTCTTCACCGCCAGATACTCTAAGCAACGGGTTAATCGTTACCTGCAGCATCGCCATCCCAGTACCTATTATAAACAATGAAATTAAATAAATTGGAAGAGAAGGTACTGACACAAAAACTATAGCCCCTATACACGCCAGCAGAAAAGGAATCAGCAACATTTTCTTCTCACCATATTTCTCAACCAATATTCCTGCGGGAATAGACATTATACCGTATGCTATGAAAAAAGCGAAAGGTAAAAATCCCACCATTGTATTGCTGAGTTCGAAACTCTTTTTAACATCCGGAATAAGTGGATTTAGAATATTTGTTAGGAAGGCAATGACAGCAAAAATGACAAATACCAGTAAAACAATGAAGTAGTTCCTTTTCACAATGAGTACCCTTCTTTTCTACTCTTTGACCAGATCCAAAATTCCGCAAAAAAATCTCTATAAATATTAGTTAAGACTATCCCCCTCATCATCAAAATAAAAAGTTTTACTTGTGTTAAAAAAAACATTTGATTTCTTTCCAGCTATATAATTATTTAAAGATGGAACTCTTGCAATAAATTGTTCGCCGATTATAATGAAATAAATAAAAGTTTCATTCCCCATTGGCTCTACTACTTCTATTTGTACTTCAAGTTTTTGAAAATCTTTATTATTTAAATCATTTGTATTACATATATCTTCAGGGCGTATTCCCATTGTAATTTCTTTTCCTAATTGCTTACTCAAGACACTGTTAAACTTACTGGGTATCGTCAATTTAATTTCTTCACTTACGATAAACTTGATTGTATCTTCTTTTATTATTTTCCCCCGTACAAAATTCATTGGCGGGCTCCCAATAAAGCCGGCTACAAATTTATTATTAGGCAAGTTGTATAAATTGAGTGGAGTAGCAATTTGCTG
>JAOTUT010000486.1 GCA_029863735.1 Ignavibacteria bacterium | reverse complement strand
AATAAAAGCACTTATCCAGATGACCGGGGACAGGTTCGTTTTCCTTTTTCAGGCAAGTGGCGATTTTATTTAACCGATACGCAGGATTCTTCTATAGTTTATGCTACAGGAAAGTTTTTCGTAATTGATAACCAGGTCGATATGGATATCCTCCTGAAAAGAGATGAACTTGAAGATAAAAATTACTGGCCAGTTGAGCTTGCTAAAAGATTTAGTTTAACATCTGATTTTTATTTGCCAGATCAGTTCCATCCTGCGTTTGTTGACAGAATTGAAATTATAGATGACCATCGAACTTATTATCCGATTGATGTTGATCGAAATACAAATACTCTATTCAGATTTTATAAGTGGGATGCAAACAGACATTTTACATTTACAGCTAGAGACATCCCCGCAGGAAATGAGTTCAGACAGGTGGATATCAGAAATCCTGATTTATATACTGGAAGAGATTTAAATGCACAACTTGATAGAATAGAATACTCAAGATTCTTTCTCAACTATGAAACAAACGATCTAAATGGTGGGAAGGTTTACGAAAATTACAGAGATGCGTATTCAACCTACCACAATGTTACTTTTTCAATCAGACCACCAGATGATGTTTATGGTGATATTTTTCTTGTGGGAGCTTTCAATAACTGGTTACTCTCTCCGGATAATAAAATGAAAAATTCCGATGGAATATTTTCAATCACAACTTACTTTAAAAGAGGTATTTATGATTACCAGTACGTTGTTGGTGAAATTGAGAATGGATCTGTCATTAATGCAGATTGGTTAATTCTTGAGGGCAATACCTGGACAAACAAAAAAGAATTTGATGTTTTCCTTTATTACAATGAACAGGATAAAGGCGGGTATGAACGGATTATTGGCTATAAAAGAATTTTTAATGAGTGATTAAAAATCTAGTTATTAGTTTGTTGATTTTTGGTTCTGGGTTTTTAGTTGTCGGTTAAAATTAACTGAAGATAAACCAGCAACTATAACTGTGAACAATTAAACTAAAACTCATAACTAATAAACTAAGAACTAAAACAGCAATACAAAGAGTAAAAAACATGAGCAAAGTGAAAATAGGTGTAATCGGAACCGGTCACCTTGGTAAGCTTCACACAAAAATGTTCCAGTCAATCACTAATTGTGAATTAATTGGGATATATGATTCGAACCCAGAGCAGGCAAAAGCTGTCAGTGATGAATTTAGAGTATCCAACTATTCGGCTATTGAAGAATTATTAAGTAAAGTTGATGCAGTATCGATTGCAGCCACAACAACTGCACATTACGAAATTGCGAAAAAATGTTTTGAGAATGGCGTTCACGTCTTCATTGAAAAACCAATCACTGCAACTATTAAAGAAGCTGAAGAGCTTGTAGAATTATCAGAAAATAAAAATCTGAATCTGCAGGTCGGCCACATCGAAAGATTCAACCCTGCACTTGTTGCAATGGAAAAATATATTAATGATCCGAAATTCATTCAGACAGATCGCTTGTCTCAATTCAATCCACGCGGAACTGATGTAGCCGTAGTTCTCGATTTGATGATTCACGATATTGATATAATCCTCAGTCTGGTTAAAAGCGATGTTGTTGAGATTCAGGCAAATGGTGTTGCTGTTGTTTCAGATCATCTTGATATTGCTAATGCAAGACTTCAGTTTGAGAATGGTGCTGTTGCAAATGTAACCGCAAGCCGGATATCGCAGAAGAAAATGAGGAAGATGAGAATTTTTCAAAGGGATACTTACGTAGCTTTGGATTTCGTAACAGGTGTTTCTGAAGTTTATCGGCTATTGGAGCCAAGTTCAGAAGTTGTAACTTCGCAAATTTCATTCGGGGAAATAGGTGTCGGAGAAAAAAGGAAGAAACTTGTTTACGAACAACCCGAACAGAAAGAAATAAATGCTCTTCAGTACGAGCTTGAGCTATTTGTAAATTCTGTAATAAATAAAACGAAACCGATTGTATCAGGGGTTGATGGTCTTAGAGCATTGAAAGTTGCGCAGCTAATTATTCAGAAGATTGAGGGACAGAGGTTAACCTGAATTTGACAACAATAAATTTGATTCAATAATAATAAAGCAATAAAACTAAAATGAAAAATCTTCTTTTACTTTCCATAGCGATCTTATTTACGAGTTCAAGCTGCAGCGTTTATG
>JAOTUT010000485.1 GCA_029863735.1 Ignavibacteria bacterium | reverse complement strand
GGAACTTTCGGGATTAAAATTACCCCCTCTTTCAGAAAACACTGTTGATTCTTTGAAAAAGATACTACCAACAGAAGCGGGTATACGTAATCCGGTCGACATGATCGCCAGTGCAACGCACGAGACCTACCGAGACGTGTGCGGGATAGTCGAAGCTGATGAGAATGTAGATGCACTGATGATAATTATCGTCAAACCACCAGTTGCCACAACACCACGTTTGATCATAGAAAATCTGGCCGATCTTCTTAAGCGGACGCAAAAACCTTTTTTTTGCGTTCTCATGGCACATATGGATGAGGACGCAGGCAGAGACATTTTTGAAACACATTCCGTTCCGCTATTTCATTATCCAGAGAATGCGGCAACTGTGATCGGGAATATGTATACGTACTCAAAAATCCGTAATCTGCCATCAGGGCCGGCTATTGTAACCTCTGAGATTCGAAATCGAGATCATTTAAAGCAGGTCTCTTTTGATGAGATTGTGAAGCGATTATCTGCTTTTCATATTCAGAGTTGCCCCTATGTTATAACTACTGAACTTTCTGATGCTATTGAGTTTCTGCAGAAATACGGTTCTGTCGCTGTTAAAGTGATCAACGAAGAGATTATCCACAAGTCGGATGCGGGTTTGGTTCGGTTAAATATTAAAGATAGTGACATGCTCTCACATATTTTTGCTGACATGAATAAAAAAGCTATTTCAATAATTCCTGCAAATAAACAGGTTCAAATATTAATTCAGAAAATGGCTCCCACGGGTATTGAGCTGGTTCTCGGCGCTACAGTTGACCAAAGTCTTGGTAAAGTTATTATGTTTGGTATTGGTGGGGTTTTTATCGAGCTGTATCGGGATGTATCGTTTCGTGTTTTACCAATTGATCAAAAAACGGTGAGCGAGATGTTTGAAGAGCTGCGCGCGACACAGCTTTTAACAGGTTTCCGTGATAAACCTGCCGTAAATACAGATGTTCTTGTCGAGAATATTATTAATTTTGCTAAAATGTTCGAGAAAAATCAGGATATTATTGAAATGGATTTGAATCCAATAATTTACTCATATGATGATGAAAAACTCATCGTGGCAGATGCACGAATGACTATTAGTCTGTAACTCCTATGCGACAATTCAATTTACTCCGAATCCTATATATTTTATGCATATATCCGGCTATTATTCTAGCGCAAAATTATTTATGGCCAACCAATGCAAGTTCGCTCATGTCATCCAGTTTTTGTGAATTTCGGGATGGACATTATCATTCTGCTATTGACATAAAAACGTGGCTACGTGAAGGGTATCCCTGCTATGCAATTGATGACGGACGTATTGAGCGAGTGCGGGTTTCGCAATTTGGTTATGGTAAAGTTATTTACCTGCGTCTTAAGGATGGTAACAAAGCCGTCTATGCACATTTGCAACGATTTACTCCTGAAATTGATGCAAAAGTTCGCCAAATACAAATTAAGAATCAGCGTTATCAGGTTGATTGGTACCCAAAAAATGTACCCGTGAAAAAAGGCGAGGTCCTCGCTTATACCGGAAGCACGGGAACCGGTCTTCCTCATCTGCATTTTGAAATCAGAAATAAGCGTGATCGGCCCCTGAACCCTCAAGCTTATTATCCACAGATTAAAGATAAAATCCGGCCCCAGTTGAGAAGCATCGCCGTGATACCGCTTTCATATGATGCACGTATTAACGGGAACGCATTGACTCAGGTATTTGCGCTGACATACATCAAGGACGGCATCTATGTAATTAGAAAACCTATGATGATTAAAGGCCGTGTTGGCCTGGCTATCAGCGGATTTGATCAGGCTGATGGTGCTGCAAATAAATATGGCTTCTATCAGACGACAATGGAATTCGAATCCAAACCCGTTTTCCAGATTACATACGATGAGCTGAATTTTGCAACAACAGATCACATTTATACTGAAACATATTATCCATTCTGGGTAGATTCAGCTCAGGTTTATCATAAATTATATATTGAGCCGTTTAATCCGCTCTCATTCTATACAAAAGTTACAGATCATGACGGTACCATAATTCTCAATGATTCGCCAAAACAATTCACTGTTATCGTAACTGATTTTAAGGGAAATAAAAGTATTATTCGCGGGGAACTCGTTCCTGATTTGCGGTCAGAAATAGATATTAAA
>JAOTUT010000483.1 GCA_029863735.1 Ignavibacteria bacterium | reverse complement strand
CAACACTTCCAGTACTTGGTGCAATCGCAAATGCTGTTGCTGATGCAATAGGTGTAAGGGTATTTGAGCTTCCGATTTCTCCGGAGAAAGTTTTGAATGCGATCAGAAGTAAAACTATTAAAGCGTAAAAGAATTTTGAAGACTCTTTCTCGTTTTATTCTTCGATAATCACTATTTTGTAATTGAGATTTTTTAAATCCTGATTCATAAAAAGTAGGGCAATCATCATGGGAGAAAACAAAATTCTATCCTGGCAGATGACTGAATTAAATGGGGAACTTCAATTCAGAGAAAGTCCAATACCCGAGATAAGTAACAAAGAAGTCATTGTTAAAATAGCAGGCTGTGGTGTTTGTCATACAGACTTAAGCTTTTGGCATTATGGTGTTAAAACAAAGCACCCACTCCCTTTAACCTTAGGACATGAAATAAGCGGCACTGTTGTAGCCGGACCGGCAAACTGGCTGAATAAAAATGTTGTTATTCCAGCTGTTCTGCCTTGCGGTGAATGTGAATTATGCAAAAAAGGTAGAGGAAATATTTGTCAAAATCAGTTAATGCCGGGTAATGATTTTGATGGCGGTTTTGCATCACATATTAAAGTTCCATTTAAATATCTTTGCCCTGTTCCGGACAGTGTGTTAAAAAATCATTCTCTTGAACAGCTTGCCGTTATTGCGGATGCAGTAACGACTCCTTACCAGGTAATTAAAAAATCAGGTTTAGAGCCGAATGATTTTGCAATAGTTATCGGCGTTGGCGGTGTTGGAATTTACGGTGCACTTATTTCAAAAATTTTAGGCGCAAAAGTATTGGCGATTGATTTAGATGATCAAAAATTGAATGTCGCTAAAGAAAATGGTGTTGATGCCACACTCAATATTAAAGAGTTAGATATTAAAACAATAAAGTCTAAAGTAAGAGAAATTGCAAAAGATTTAGGTGCATCACCATTTCGCTGGAAGATTTATGAGATGTCCGGAACAAAAGGCGGTCAGGAACTGGGATTCAACCTCTTAACTTTTGCTTCAACTCTTTCAGTAGTCGGATTTACAATAGATAAGCTTGAAGTACGCTTAAGTAACCTGATGGCATTTGATGCTGAGCTTATCGGAACGTGGGGATGCAAACCGGAACTCTATCCGGAAGTAGTAGAGCTTGTTGCAAACGGCAAACTAAAAATAGAAAAGTTTGTTGAGACTTTCCCATTATCAAAAATCAATGAGGTTTTCAAAAACACACTGGAACACAAATACACAAAACGTTCTGTGATGGTTCCCGATTTTAATTAAAAATTTCTATCAACAAAAAGTAAGTAAAGCTATGCTAATTGATCATAATTTAACCCCGGTTGATTACAAAGAAATTATTTTTGAAAAACGTCCCTGCCTGGACTTCGAAGGAAAACCAGTTAAAGGATTGTATAATGCCTGGATAATCCTGAACAATCCAAAGCAGTTTAACAGTTATACAACGCAAATGGTTAAGGAAGTAATCTTAGCTTTCCGCGAGGCTTCGAATGACAGGAGCGTTGTTGCAGTTGTATTTACTGCAGTTGGCGATAAGGCATTCTGCACCGGCGGAAACACAAAAGAGTATGCAGAATATTACGCCGGTAATCCTCAGGAGTATAAACAATATATGCGCCTGTTTAACGATATGGTTTCCACAATATTAATGTGCGATAAACCTGTAGTCTGCAGAGTAAACGGAATGCGAATTGCCGGTGGGCAGGAAATTGGTATGGCGTGCGATTTTACAATTGCACAGGACCTTGCAAGATTCGGACAGGCAGGACCAAAGCACGGCAGTGCGCCCGATGGAGGTTCGACAGATTTTCTTCCTTTATTTGTTGGAGTTGAAAGAGCATTTTATTCCTGCACGGTTTGTGATCCATGGTCAGCACACGAAGCCTTTCGTTATGGTTTGATTACTGAAATAGTACCTGCTCTTAAAGTGAATGGTGAGTTCATTCCCAACCCAATGGTTTATACTGATAAATGGGTAAATGACAAAGGTGAAATAGTTTACGGCACTCCCAAAAAAGGTGGAGAAAAAGAGAAAGCAAAGAAACTTATGGAATCAGGAGTAATTGATCTTTCACTACTTGACAAAGCTGTGGAAAATCTCTCCACAAAATTGATGTATTTAATGCCGAATTGCCTAAGTAAAA
>JAOTUT010000484.1 GCA_029863735.1 Ignavibacteria bacterium | reverse complement strand
CATATCAGTTGAAAGATTTACCATTTGTACATTTTTGTTTTCCTTGTTTAATTTACTCACAACAGGAGTCATCGTCTTACAAGCTGCGCAGGACGGGCTATAAAAATAGATTAGCAATCGTTTCCCGGCCATAATTTGTTTACCCAATTCCCCACGCAAATTTTCCAGTTTTTTTCCTCGTTTCATCCAGCCACTCAACATCACATAGACATTCATCAGCAAAAAAAAGCCGACAACCGCTCCAAATATATATAAAATAGTCTCAAACATCTTTTTTCTCTTTTCTTACATCAAATGATAAAACCAGGCCAACCAGCATCCCGTACGATGTACTGATATAGGGATCGCTGGTTATCGGACACGACCCGGAATAACATCCGATATACGTATAATAAAGAAAGCCGGCGATACCGCCCGCTATTCCAAATACTCCGAGACGTAACCATCGTATCTGCTTAAACCTTGATAAAAGCACATTCATTCCAAGCCTTCCTCAATAATAAATTTTTCATTCCAGGCCAGCATGGCACCTTTCATATTGACTGCATCAAATCCTCTCTTAATGAGAATTCCGGTTGCCATGCGACTGCGATTTCCGCTACGACAAATGACAATAATCCGTTTATCTTTGTATGAATCCAATTCTGAAAGTCGGTTCTCTAATTCTGATAATGGAATCAGAATCGAGCCGGTTACAGGACGTAAAGGTCCGTTGAATTCAGCCTTCGCCCGGACGTCTAATAAAATGACATCGCTGCTATCCTGAATCGCCTCTTGAACTTCTTCAATATCGATTTCCTCTATTTTTTGTCCAAACAGAAATCCGAACCAGACAACTCCGATCAAAACACTAATGACAAAATATTTTGACATGTAATTCCTTTTCTAATACGAATTATTTGATGCAATTCCGATATAAAAGTTGCAGAAATTAATTATTTTTAATGTTTTGTCTCGAATACCAGGTTACCACCCTTAAAATTTACGTTTATTTTAGCATCCTGATCAATCTCACCACCGATAATCTGTTTTGCTAATTCGTTTATAATTTCTTTCTGGATTAACCTTTTGATCGGTCGTGCTCCAAATTCTGGTTGGAACCCGTGCCGGGACAGATAATCACGAGCGCTGTTAGATAACTGTATATCAATTCCCTGCTGCAGAATTCCCTTACGTAAACGCTCAAATTGTAATGTTACAATCTGAGCTATCGCCTCTTTACCAAGCGAGTGAAATACAATGGCCTCATCAATCCGGTTCAGAAACTCAGGTGGTAATTGTTGACGTAACATTTCCATTAATTGTATACGAATATCGTCATACACCTGTTCTTGATTTTCATCTGTAATGCTTTGTGATTTTTCCATGATCAGTGAAGCTCCTAAATTCGAAGTCATGATGATGATCGTATTTTTAAAATTTATTGTCCGGCCTTTATTGTCTGTCAAGCGGCCATCATCCAGGACTTGTAATAGCAAATTGTATACTTCAGCGTTTGCTTTTTCAATTTCATCCAGCAAAATCACAGAGTAAGGACGTCGCCGGACCGCCTCCGTTAATTGTCCGCCTTCCTCATAACCAACATATCCCGGCGGTGAACCGATTAATCGTGAAATCGAATGCCGTTCTATATATTCTGACATATCAATACGGACTATCGCGTTTTCGTCATCGAACAAAAATTCAGCCAGTGCGCGGGCAAGTTCGGTTTTTCCGACTCCTGTGGAACCCAAAAAGATAAATGAACCGATTGGCTTGTTTTGGTCGCTCAGTCCAGCCCGTGAGCGGCGAATCGCATCTGAAACAGCAGAAACAGCTTCCTCCTGCCCAACCACACGCTGTTGCAGGCGCTTTTCCATATGCAACAATTTTTCACGTTCACTTTCGATCATACGTGAAACGGGAACTCCGGTCCATTTTGAAACAATTTCAGCAATGTCCTCTTCAGAAACTTCCTCCTTAAGCATCTGCTTGTTTTCCTGTAATTGATGCAATTTCTGATTCGCCAGTTTCAAACGATTTTCTAATTCAGGTATTTGTCCATATCGTAGCTCTGCCACTTTATTCAAATCACCATCACGTTCACTCTTTTCGATGTCGGCTTTTGATTGATCAATCTGCGCCTTTATCTCACGGATCTGTTGGATGTGCTTTTTCTCCTCCTGCCAATGCG
>JAOTUT010000481.1 GCA_029863735.1 Ignavibacteria bacterium | reverse complement strand
TATCAGGATCGTTATTGCCTGTTCCGACGTATGTAAATCTATATCTTACAAAAATGATGTTTCCGATTGCACCTGCTGATGCGAATGCAAAAACAGATTGTCTTACTTCCATACCAATTTCAAGAGTGGTATTCCACCTTCTTTGTGCTACAGGTAAACCATCATGAAAAACACACCATGCTAGCTCATCACCAATTAAATCCGGTTGATCTTCCCAAGGATCCCATCGCTCATTTAATGGTTCACCACCAGGTCCAACTTTATCAACGGGATTATAATTTCCATCACCATCACCATCATAAAAATCAGCACCCAAGGCAACAGCATCTGCCCAGTCTTGCCAACTTGATCCAAAAGCTTCATCTTGTGAGTTTATGACATAGATAACCGCGTTTGGATCACTTTCGCCGTCAACAATACCCTGAACATAATCTTCAATTAGGCTTGCTGAAGCGGCTGCATTTGCCCACAGAACACCATTCCTGAAACCGCTCATAAAGAAACCGGAAGAAAATAGGAAACCTCCTCCGGCATACTGACCAAGACTACCATTAGGGGGAACATTTACGTCCGCAATAATTCCCTTACGGTTAAGAGGCATCCAAACGTTGTTAACGTTTAGCGCGTAAGCATCTCCTTGCTTACCGGATTCCTGCGTGTTGGTTATTTTGTAAATAGGTTTAGGAGACCTGATACCATTCTTGTCATCTCCTAAAAAACCGAATGCAATAAATGCTACTCCAAGAATCAAGAGCAGCAATTTATAACTGTATTTAATTTTTATTTTCATTTCTATCATCCTGTTTGTAATTAAAATCAAATTTTTGTTAGAAAGTAATTCTATCAAAATTCAACTTGAGCCCAAGCCTTATTAGTCTTGGGATACCAAAATTCTGTGGATTTTTTTCAAGTGTCTCGTAATCCTTTACATAACCTTCTCCCTGCTGCTGAATAGTACCCTGTGCATCAGGATCGTTCAGCCAATTGGTTGTATAAGGACTTCCTGTGGATCTCCAAACAGCAACTATGTTATCTGCATCAAGTAAATTTTCTATCCAAACGTAGGGAGTAATATAGAAACTGCCTATCGGGAATCCTTTCTCAACTTTCAGATCAATCCTGAAATTACTTGGAGAGTAGGCAGAGTTAATATATCCTGTATTGTCGGCAACGAGCCCATTATCTCCAAGTATATCCCATTGATCAACCGGTGTATATGGCCTGCCGCTGTTAAACGATAAGATTGCATTAATATTAAATAATTCCCACGCACCTGCTTCACCTTCAGGAATATAAAAATCAAGGACAGCTGTTGCTGTATGTCTTTGATCGAAGGCTAATGGAGCAATAACTTTTGGAGGAAGATTATCGTTATTCCTGAATACAGCAGTCTGGCTTGAATTTATTGAAGAACCAGTTCCATCAGCGAATGACAAAGTATATTGCAGCGAAGCACTAAGGTAGCTTAACCTTGTAACATCAAAAGAAAATGCAAATCCTTTAACTGTACCGAAGTCTGCGTTTTGGCTACCAATTGCATTTAAAACCTCGCCACCCTCCGAACGCTGATACTGGCTTTGTTGCACATTCACGAGTGATTTAGTGTTTTTATAAAAAGCAGTTAAATTCAAAGCTGAATTTGGACCTAATAATTGTCTGAAACCAACTTCATACTGAGTTGTTTCTTCACTTATTAAACCCCCGTTAAAACTGCTTTGAGGTGAAAATGAGATGTAGTCGTTATAACTAAAGGGACCACCATACATATCATTAAGTTCAGGTGACTGGAAAAATATGCCGTACTGAGCATGAAAAACTGTGGCTTCAGTTACAGGGAAGCCAATTCCTATCCTTGGAGAGAATTTTACTTCAACATCTTTTATTTTAAAATCACCAATATCAAATTTATTTAAATCTAAATTATTTGGATTATTTGGATCACCATAAGGTAACTCTGGGTTTACTAGGTCATGAGATTTTATATCGAAATAATCCATCCTTATACCAAGATTCAAAACTATATCCTCTAGCTCGAATCTATCCTGTAAATAAAGATAGCCGAGTATTGGTTTTCTTGGCTTTAAAAACTCAGCCATAGTTGGATGCGATTGTATATTTGGATCAGCAAGCCAATCAAGGGAGGAAGGATCATCCGTGCCTGTCCTTCTATTACCGGTAAC
>JAOTUT010000056.1 GCA_029863735.1 Ignavibacteria bacterium | reverse complement strand
TCTTAATCCGTGTTCTACAATTGCAGCAAATCCCGAAAATTCCTGACCCAAGGTCAGAGGGGTTGCATCCATCAAATGTGTCCTGCCTATTTTAATTACATCTTTAAATTCCTCAGCCTTTTTTTTCAGCGTATTTAGAAGTTTAGTAACCCCGGGAATGGTCACATGAGTAAGTACATCACAGGCAGCGATATGCATTGCCGTTGGAAATGTGTCATTTGAAGATTGAGATTTATTCACATCATCATTGGGATGTATAAAATGTTTTCCCTCTCCGAGTTTTCCGCCAAGTAAAACATGTGCCCGGTTAGCTATTACTTCATTCACGTTCATATTAGATTGAGTACCGGAACCTGTTTGCCATACAACCAGTGGAAAATGTTCTTCTAATTTCCCTCCAATTATTTCATCACAAACCTGACTGATTATTTTTGCTTTTTCTGCGGGTAATACACCTAATTCAGCGTTGGTAAGAGCAGCAGCTTTTTTTAGAATTCCAAAAGCCCGGATAATTTCAACAGGCATTTTATCGCCACCAATTTTAAAATTTTCTTTTGATCTTTGAGTCTGCGCGCCCCAATACTTATCTGCAGGTACTTTAACCTCACCCATTGTATCTTTCTCAATTCTATAATCCATTTTAGTACTCCTCTTTAAAATAAAGAATGAATATTCTTGATAATTGCTTTCCGAAATTTACTACATTTTTTTGAAGAGTGCTTTATTCTACTCGCAGGATGGGATAAACATTCAGTTGCTTATCAGGATAAGGTGATCTGTAATAAAAGAAATCTAATCTTGCTTGTGGATTACTTCTAAACTCTTCATCTGTACTTAACTTTTCATCAAATTCTTTTTTTAATTCAGGATCATTTGCAAGCGTCTCTTATGCCATTTTTTCCATAACATAATCTTCATAATATTCTTTCTGCTCAAAGATCTGGTTCATAAACCCCCACTGAAAAAATGAATCGGCAGATTTTGGCTCCAACAAATGAGTTAAAATTCTTGCAGCTCGTTGGTTTGTTAAATAAAAATAACTGCCTTCAGGAATGATTACTTCTTCCGAATATATATCATAATTAAAAGTTACAGTCTGCCTTCCTTCGTAAGGAGTTTCTGAAAATTTCACATCTTTAAATTTATATCTAGTAACAATAACCTTGCTGCTTTCACTGAGGAGGAAAGATGGGTCTATTCCATGCAGTTTAAGCCTGTCAACCAAAAAAGAATATTCGGGTGGAATGTAATAACCTTTTGCAACTTTAATTGAATCGGTAACAATTATATCATCAAAATATTTTACTTCGAATTCCTTTTTATTTTTTGTGTCTACAAGCTTTTTCGTTCCTGAAACTTCTGATGAATCCCAATAGTAGTCGTATCCTTTAAAGTTTTTCATTTCATATTTTTCAGTATTACTAAAAGCTATCGGAAGATATTTATCCTCTTTATAAAGTTTAGTTGTTTGAATATCGGCTTCTCTATTTAATTCCCTCAACATTGTGGAATTATTAAAAATAAATTCCATTGTTGTTTCCAGAACAGCTTTAGTGGAGTATACTCTATCCTTGTATGGTTTTAGCATATGAGTTTCAACCAGTAGCATAGGTCTGTTCCAAATTGCAAAATATCCGGAAGAAAATCTTGGAGTTGCAGACCAGTAAATCAATCCCGCGTCGAGACCTTTATCCCACTCCTTCAAATAAATATATGGAAAAATCAGGAAGCCTTTTTCCTCAACACCATTTTCAAGAAATGGTGCAAACTTTTTACCCAGCCAATCAGCTGTTTTTGAATAAATATTTTTTGACCATTCAACAGAATAAGTAACTGTGTATTGATAATCTGCACCGTCTGTTGTGTGAGTATCGACAACAAAATCTGGAACATATCGATTGACCAAATTTAACATTGCCTGCATTTCAGGGGCATCGGCTTTCATCCAGTCACGATTTAAATTTAAATTTTGTGCAGTAGTTCTCCATCCCATTTCATCAGGACCATTCTGATTGATGCGATTATATTTACCTTTCCGTTCGTGTCCGTCAACATTGAAGATTGGAACAACAATTATATTGACACTATCGAGTAGATACTCTTTTTCTTTTGTGATAAGAATCTCCCTTAATAAAATCATCGAAGCATCTTTGCCTTCAATTTCGCCGGAATGTATTCCATTAATTATTAGTATGGTTGGCTTCGCCAATTCTTTTCTTCTCGATTGAGGTGACATTTTCTCGTCTGCCAGATTTTCATTTGTAACAAGAAGATATTTTAGTTCTCTCCCCTGCGGTGAGACACCGAATGAAAGTAAGTCAGCAAACTCAGAATTGTTATCAAGGTTTTGAAAGTATTCCATCGTTTGGTTGTAATCTGCGGTTGAAATGAATCTGGATTTTTCAAATACAGTATCCCAGTCTGTTTCAGACTGCTGCGCCAAAACCTTGAAAGGTAAAAATAATATTAGTGTGACAAGACTTAGCTTATTCATTTTTCAGAAATTATAATTTATTTATAATTGATGATTCGTTAACATAAAAATAATCAAATGAGAATTTCTTCCAGCTTTTTTGTAATCTAAATTGATACCAAAATATCAGAAAAAAACAGTAAAATTGATTTTCGAATCGGTAATAAAAACTTAACAATTATAAAGTGATTGGATAATTTAAATGTTAACTCGTTAGAAATGACGTATGGTAACCGTTTATCACTTTGAAATTCAAGTCTTCATTAATTATATTTTAATCTAAAGTTATGGTATTATGTTTGAATGCATTTGCAAAAGCATTTTTTAACCAGTCCAAATTAATTAGCTTTGAACAACATCAAACCAAAGTGAGGTTATTGTGGAAATACCCCAACTCGATCGCAGCAGCTACCTTAAGGGTTTACTAATCACGGCCCGAAAAGATAATCAATTAACTGAATCAGAAATATCTATGATAAAAAAGTTCGCAACACGATTAGGCTTTTCTTCAGATTTTTTTAATGAGACAATATCAAACCTTCTTGAAAACAAATTTATAACTGAAGAACCGATAAAATTTTCCAGGCAGGATATTGCTAAATCTTTTATTGAAGATGGACTAAAGCTCGCACTTTCAGATAATGTAATAGGAAAAGATGAATTAAGCTGGTTAAATGAAACTGCAAAAACAAACGGTATTGATGATCAGTGGGTTTATAAAAAAATGAAAGAAATTCAAAGCAAACCTAACTTAATTAGTAAAATGGATTTTGCATTGTTTTCTCTTATTTGAAATAAAATTCAGATTCAAACTTTTCCATTTCTCTTTTTTGACGACAGTAAATTATTGTTGTTTACTCCCCTATTATCTAAGTTTAGATTATTCAAAAAATTCTTTTTGCAATTAACTATAACAGCCTGCTTGTAATCTTTTCTCGAAAGGTATTATCATGAAAAAAATGAAGGCTCTTGTAAAAAAATATGCTGAGCCCGGTATCTGGATGGATGAAGTTCCTGTTCCCGAATACGGACCAAATGATGTGCTGATAAAAATTCATAAAACTTCTATCTGCGGAACTGACATTCACATTTATAACTGGGATGAATGGGCACAGAAAACTATTCCCGTTCCAATGCATGTTGGACATGAGTATGTTGGAACAATTGAAGCTTTTGGAGATAATGTTCAGGATGTTAAAGTAGGAGAATTAGTTAGTGGTGAAGGACACATCGTGTGTGGTCATTGCAGGAATTGCCGTGAAGGAAGAGGTCATCTTTGCCCGAATACAAAAGGAGTTGGGGTAAATCGTCCGGGATGTTTTGCGGAATATCTTGTAATTCCTGTTTCCAATATCTGGCATTGCGATCCTAAGATTCCCAAAGAAATATTTTCAATATTTGATCCGCTTGGAAATGCTGTTCACACCGCATTATCATTTGATGTGCTAGGTGAAGATGTTCTAATTACTGGAGCTGGTCCCATTGGAATTATGGCTGCTGCAATTGTAAAACACTCCGGTGCAAGAAATGTTGTTATTACAGATATGAATCCTTACCGTTTAGAACTCGCTAAAAAACTCGGAGTTACCAGAGCAGTCAACATCACTAAAGAAAAACTTCCTGATGTTGTAAAAGAATTAGGTATGGTCGGCGGTTTCGATGTTGGACTGGAGATGAGTGGAAGTATTCATGCTTTTAACGATATGATTGATGTAATGTATAACGGCGGAAAAATGGCATTACTTGGAATTCTCCCTGAAAAAGCCAGCATCAATTGGAACAAAGTTATTTTCAACGGACTAACCATCCGTGGCGTTTACGGCAGGATGATGTTTGAAACCTGGTTCAAGATGCAGGCGATGGTTCAAAGCGGATTACCAATTAGTCCAATCATAACTCATCGATTTAAGATTGATGATCACCTTGAAGGATTTGAGATAATGAAGTCTGGTAATTCAGGGAAGGTCATTCTTGATTGGGGATAATATATCTTTGTCATTCTGGCCCTGACTGCCGTCAGGCAGGCTTGAGCCGGAATTTATAATCTGATGAAAACATATTACGTTTATATTCTTGCCAGTAAGCGAAATGGTACTTTATATACAGGAATCACCAACGATTTAGTAAGAAGAGTTTATGAACACAAGTCGGGATTAATAAAAGGCTTTACAAAAAAATATTCGGTCAACAAACTTGTTTATTTTGAATCTACAAACGATGTGAATGCAGCAATACTTCGAGAAAAGAGATTGAAGAAATGGAAAAGACAATGGAAGATAGAACTAATTGAAAAATTAAATCCTGTTTGGAATGATTTATCAAAAAATTTAATGGAATAATAAATAGATTCCTGCTTTCGCAGGAATGACAGTCGTAGTCAATTACAAGTTAAGGGTAAAAAATTATGAACACAGAGCAAAAAAAATATTATTCTGAAATTCTATCAAGCATAGAAAAAGAAGGTTTATTTAAGAAAGAAAGAGTTATCACCAGTCCGCAGAGTGCAAACATTGAAGTTAAGGGTGGGCAGAAAGTTTTAAATATGTGTGCAAATAATTACCTAGGATTGTCGAACGATCCTGAAATTATTGAAGCTGCTAAAAGCAGTTACGATAAATGGGGCTATGGTCTTTCGTCAGTAAGATTCATTTGCGGTACCCAACAAATTCACAAAGAACTGGAAAAGAAGATTTCAGATTTCCTTGAGACGGAAGATACAATTCTGTACACATCTTGTTTTGATGCAAATGGAGGATTATTTGAAACCATCCTAAATGAAAATGATGCGGTTATAAGTGACGAACTAAACCATGCCAGTATAATTGATGGCGTTCGTTTGTGTAAAGCACAGAGATATCGGTACAAGAATAATGATATGAAAGACCTTGAGGAAAAATTAAAAGAAGCGAAATCCAATAATGCAGAACAGATATTGATAGCAACGGACGGAGTCTTTTCAATGGACGGTTATATTGCAAACCTAAAGGGAATTTGTGATCTTGCAGAAAAATATGGTGCAATGGTGATGGTTGATGATTCTCACGCAGTAGGATTTATGGGTAAAAATGGTAAAGGTACACATGAACACAATAATGTTATGGGAAGAGTTGATATAATCACTGGAACATTAGGAAAAGCACTCGGTGGTGCAAGCGGTGGTTACACTTCAGCAAGAAAAGAAATTGTTGATCTTCTGCGACAGAGATCACGACCATATTTATTCTCAAACACAGTTGCACCTTCTATTGTTGCAGCTTCAATTAAGGTATTAGATATGTTGAGTTCCACAACTCATTTAAGAGACAAGTTAGAAGAGAATACAAAATATTTCAGAGAAAAAATTAAAGCTGCCGGATTTAAAATTAAAGAAGGCGTTCACCCAATTGTTCCCATTATGCTGGGTGATGCAGTACTTTCACAAAAAATGGCAGCCAGATTATTAGAAAAAGGAATTTACGTTATTGGATTTTTCTATCCGGTAGTTCCTAAGGGAACCGCACGGATAAGAGTACAGATTTCAGCAGCTCATTCTAGAGAAGATCTGGATTTTGCAATTGAGAAGTTCAGCGAAGTAAAAAAAGAAATGGGTATTTAATTCTTGCGTATCAATGAGTGAAAGAATAGAAATCCTCAAAGGCGACATTACCAAACTTAAAGTTGATGCTGTTGTGAATGCTGCCAATATTTCCTTGCTTGGCGGCGGCGGAGTGGATGGAGCGATTCATCACGCAGCCGGACCGGAACTTTTAGAATTTAATAGAAAGCTTGACGGCTGCCAAACCGGCGAAGCAAAAATTTCTCCCGGATTTAAACTTCCTGCTAAATATATTATTCATACTGTTGGTCCTGTTTGGATTGATGGAAAAAATAATGAAGATAAACTTCTTGCAAGCTGCTATAGAAAATCTTTAAGGCTGGCTGTTGAAAATGGAGTTAAAACAATTGCATTCCCTGCTATCAGTACTGGCGTTTATCACTTCCCATTAGAAAGAGCAACAAACATTGCAGTAAAAAAAGCAAAGAAATTTTTTGAGAAGAATGCATCTATCGAGAAAGTAATTTTTATTTGCTTTGATGAGGAAACTTATCAGGTTTATCAAAAAATTTTAAAAGATTAGATTTATCTAAGAAAGATAATTGCTGCACCAGCTACTGCTACGAATGCACCAATTATTGCTTTCCAATCGAGTTTCTCTTTAAAATAAAATCTTGAAATCGGCAGCATAATTATCGGCATAGTTGCCATTAGGGTTGAGGCGATACCAACCTTAGCATATTCAATTGCAATTAGACTTCCCGTAATTCCCAGCACCGGTCCGAAGATAGTACCGATTAAAATTACTTTAGATGAATAGCTGTCTTTTGGATAAATCTTTAATGGATTTTTATATCTCCTGAAAGTTGAAGCAAGTGGAAGAATAAGTATTGATGCAGAAAATAATCTTATTAAGCTCGCGGCAAATCCATTAAGTTCCCCTCCCTGGAAAGCAAACTTAGCAAAGATCAATCCTGTTGCCTGACCAAGTGCTCCAAGGAAACCATAAAATATTCCAATCTTATTAAAAGAAATATTGCTTTGCTCAAGCGATTTTTTTTCTAACACAACAATCAATATCCCTGCAATTGTCAGCAGCATCCCAAGCATTCCAAGGTAGGAAATAATTTCATTCAGAAAGAAAAAAGCTAGTATGGCGCTGAGAACAGGTACTGCTGCCATAATAATGATTCCGAGTCTGGCCCCTATAAGCTGAAATGATTTGAATAAAAAGGAATCACCCAAAACTAATCCCAGTATTCCGCTGATCACAAGATTTGAAATCTGGTTGAAAGTTAATGTGAGACTTATTCCAAAACTGCCAATGATTCCTATGAGCAGAACGCTTGCAAAAACCATCCTGTCGATGTTAACCTGTATTGCGCCAATCCTTCTCGAAACATTCGTAAACGCATACGAAGTTATTGACCAGCAGAAAGCTGTAGCAAGTGCTGCTATTTCACCGATGTAGCTTGTCAAGATTAACTAATGAGATTAAGTAAGTAAACCAAATTAGAATTTGAAGTACAAACTTTTTGAAAACAAGGTTGATTAAGGTTATTGTCAAACATCAATAACATTAAAATAAAATTCCTCGAGAATTAATTAATTTACTTTGATGGATTTATTGGTTCAATTACAATCAGTTTTCTTTTACCGATAATTCTTAAATAAAAAAATATTATTCCGACAGAACTTAATAAGCTTAATAAGCATCCTATTCTATCTTGCAAAATCCAATTCGCTTTTCTTGGAAAATAAGAGTTATTCCTATACCGAGACATAATGTATCCATCGAATAAATAATACTCATTTACAGACCAACCTTTAAATAAAGGTTTCAATGATTCTTCCATTATTTTAAATGTTTCATCATCAAAACTATCGTCATAATATATGGAAGGTTTTGGGCGAGATATTGTTTTTGGGT
>JAOTUT010000479.1 GCA_029863735.1 Ignavibacteria bacterium | reverse complement strand
CCTTCCCGATAAATTTGTTGAAAAATTATCAAGTGTGGTTATTTTAATTTCTTCAGACAAAGAGTTACCCTCAAAATCACATATTATAGAACTTAAACCTGACTGTTTTGGATTGTAATGCAAGGTTGTACTTCCTTCGGATTCACCAAGAGCAAGATTCGCTAAAGTTACATTTTGAAGATTGTTGATTTTAATTGTGGAAGCTAATTTATGATACAATTTTTTTGATGGCTCAAATGAATAAATTTTTCCTGAATCGCCAACAAGTTCATTTAATATGAGCACAAAAAAACCCAGATTACCACCAATATCAATAACTTTATCTCCTTTCTTCACAAAATCTTTTATTGTATTGATCTCCTCCGAAAACATTTTATCCCAGAAGGCGTGATATAATATTTCTCCTCTGTCACCGCCGCCATAAAAATTAAATTTATATTTACCGTGATTGATAATAACTGCATTTTTGGCAAAACTTTGTTGGAGTCCCAGATTTGTTGCTGTTATTCTGCATCTGGATTCATAATTCATTTTATCTCTAATAATTCTGACTGTATTAGCAAGACCTCTGTTTTTAATGCTACTAACTAATTTTTTGAACTGAATGACCATCTAAATTATGAAATAAATTTTATACTGTGTATTGATTAGAAATAATTGATATTATTCATTTAAACTTACTGAAAATTCAGTTAAAGAGATTAGTGCTATGAAAACTTAGAATGGAAATTCTTCTTTGTAGTCTACTTCCTGCTCCCATCTCTCCTGAGGTGCTTCCTTTGCAATTTGATGGACAGGATTCCCTTCAACATAAATTGCCTTATAAGGTATTGTAGGACAAGCATATTCACAGGCTCCGCATCCAATGCAGTATTCATTTCTAACTTCAGGAAGTTGTAAATTGTTTTTATATGGAACCATTATGACTGCTTTTGTCGGACAACGTTCGTCACAAGCACCGCAAGCTGTTCCTTCAGTCTCAACAATACAGTTTTCTTTTACAAAATTGGTTTTACCTATCTGAACTTTTTTTCTTTTCTCAAAAGTCAGTGGAAGAATGGCACCTGTTGGGCAAACTTCGGTACAGCGTATACATTCGAAAATACAATATGACGTTGAGTTATCCATGTACGGTTGGAGTATGTTAAATATTCCGTGTTCGAGAAATGATGGTTGTAAAACCTGAGAAGGGCAGGCGGCGATACAAAGATGGCATGCAATGCAATTACTTAAAAACCTTTCTACGCTTTGAGAGCCGGGCGGTGTTGTATAAAGATTTTTAATAACAGGAACCGTACTTTCTTTTTGAGGAATAATTTTAACTTGTGCCCTTAGAAAACCTGACAAGCCAACTATTCCGCTAAAAAGCCTGTAAAAGAATTTTCTTTTATCTTCATCAACTTCTGTAGTAGTTAAAATTGGTACAGGTTTTTTTGATCTTTCGTAAACTATCCCTCCGGAAGGACATACGGTGAAGCAATTATAACAATTAATGCACCGTTCAAAATCAATTTTTTTATTTTTTTTGTCTATGCAACCTGATTTACAAACTCTTTCGCATAGATTACAACCCTGGCATTCATCTTTATCGATTGCAATTTTATAGAATGAAAATCTGGAGATTAGGCCAAGGAATGTTCCGACGGGACAAATTGTATTACAGAATAATCTACCTTTACTAAAAGACATCACACCAATTATTAATAAAATTGCAACAGAGAATCCAACTGAGATCCAGCTGACTGTTAGTATCTCAACAGGATAAATTTTGTAAATACGAAATTGAAACAATACTGATGATGCCAGATTATTTAATGGAATCACAGAATAACGGAAAATATTTGAGAATATTTTCCCGGCTAGGCTGAATGGATCAAGAAGGTTTAATAGAATTAAACTGCCGGAAAATAGAGATAGGAAAGTAACAGCCAAAAGGCTGTACTTAAGCCACTTAACATCATTTAATAAGTGAAAATATTTTTTCTTATTTATTAAATGAGCTATCTTTGAAATAAAATCCTGTAATGTTCCCATAGGGCAAACACTTGAACAATATATCCTCCCGAAGAGTAATGTTATTATAAGTACGACAATAAATCCTGTTGCCAATATGGAAAATTGATTGAAAAATTTTACAACAGAAGGAACAAATTGAAGGTAAAGAACATAAGTGCATAGACTTGAAGGAATA
>JAOTUT010000480.1 GCA_029863735.1 Ignavibacteria bacterium | reverse complement strand
TTCCTGATAAGGATACTGGATGAAACTATCAGGTGCAGGACAGATAATTATACCTGAAATATTAGCCAAAGAAACAGAGCCAGTGGAATACTTCAAGGAAGATTGGGGTAAGATAATACTTTCAGATGCAGCAGGAATAAATTATACACTGTATGCAGTAAAAGGTGAAGTAGATCTTAACAAGTATGAACTACCACCAATACCACCGGTAGGAATGTTTGACATCAGGTTCAGCAGTGGAAGAATAGCTGAAGATATAAACAGTTCAATGCAGACGATTGATATGAGTGGAGTAACATATCCATTAACAGTAAGAGTAGAAGGAATGGATATGAGATTGATGGATGAGACAGGAAGAACTGTAAACGTGAATCTGAGGTCAGGCGAAGATGTAGTGATCAGTGATGCAACAATACAGAAACTGATGGTAACAGGAGAGTTACTACCGACAGTCTATGCATTGGAGCAGAACTACCCGAACCCATTCAACCCAAGCACGACAATCGAGTTCTCATTGCCTGAGGATGTAAGCAATGTGAAGTTATCGATATACAATGCATTAGGTGAAAGGGTAGCAGAACTGGTTAACTCATCATTGACAGCAGGAAAATACCAGTATCAATGGAATGCAAAGAATGCAGCAACAGGAATGTACATATATGAATTAAGGACTGATAATTTTGTTTCGATGAAGAAAATGGTTTTAATTAAATAATTAGGACAAATATTTTTATTAATTGGATATTGGGCTTTACAGTATGAAAATAAAATTACTCTCAAATATTTTTGATATACCATTATTTATTCTCTCTATAATATTTATTCTTAACGTTCCATTAGTTGCCCAGGAAGACAATCCACTAGTGGATAATATCTTGCCAGAGTGGTTGGAAAATATTAATCACCAGGTTAGTGAAGAAGATGTACTTACAGATGGAGATGGATACGACAACTTTAACCTTGGTGTTGATTTTGCAGAACCACATCTAACGCAAAATCCAAATAATCCCAAGCAATATTTTGGTGCATATAATACTAATGGAGCCTGGTTTACAAACGACGGACATGATTGGACTTCAATACAACCAAATTTCGGTACATCTGTTAATGGAGATCCATCAACAGCTTACGATAATTTAGGTAATTTATATTATGAATCTATGTATGGTGGTGTCACCGGTTGCAAAGTTATTCGATCTTCGAATAACGGAACTACCTGGGGGACATCCGTTACTTCAATTTCTGGTAATGACAAAAACTGGATGGCTGCAGATCAGACGACCGGACCATTTGCAAATTATATTTATACAACAATGACTCCAGGTAATTTTGCCAGAAGTACGAACAATGGTGCAAGCTGGACTATTACTGAAACATTCGGAACTCAATCTTTACCGGGAATGATGGTTTGCGTTGGACCAAATGGGTCAACAGATGGTGGAGCAGTTTACGTTGTTACAAATTCTGGAAATGCCTTTGCTTCAACCTATACTTTTTATGTTTCGACCGATGGGGGATTAAACTTCACATTGAAATCCGCACAGAATTTTGCCAACTATGTTGGCACGAATGTAAATGGAAGAAACTCTGTCCAGAATATGAGAACTCGACCATACCCGTTTATTTCTGCCGATCAGAGTACTGGTACATATCGAGGTAGATTTTATTGCATTTATGCTTCCAACACTCCTTCCGGAAATGGAAATAAACCGGATATCTTCTGCAGGTATTCAACTAATCAAGGTTCAACCTGGTCGTCTGCAATTAAGATCAATGATGATTTAAATACTACAGTTCACAATCAATGGCATCCTTCAATCTGGTGTGATAAATCAACAGGGAGATTGTATGTGAAATGGATGGATACAAGAGATACGCCATCAAGTGATAGTGCATACATTTATGCAAGTTATTCTGATAACGGTGGTGTAAGTTGGGCAACCAATCAGAGAATCTCTAATCAAAAAATGAAAATTAATTGTACTACCTGTGGTGGAGGAGGCACGCCACGTTACCAGGGAGATTATGATGCGATAGTCTCAACAAATAACCAAGCACTCATGATGTGGACAGATTTCAGAGATGGAAGTTTTGGGAGCTATGTCGGGTATTTCCCTGATTTTGCAATGGAAGTTTCACCATCGTTAACAACAATAGAAAATAATAATGATAGTGAATTTATTACTATTAA
>JAOTUT010000478.1 GCA_029863735.1 Ignavibacteria bacterium | reverse complement strand
CTGTCCGTTACACAAGATATCCTGAAGGATTGGCTTCTGCATTAGAAAAGATTTCTGATACATCAATTGATCTCAAGTCTGCAAATAAAGTTACGGCACCGATGTTTATAGTTAATCCACTTAAACCGAAGGGACGCAAACTTTCTGATTTAACAAGCACTCATCCTCCAATTTCAGAACGGGTAAGAATTTTAAGAAGCATCTCAGGTGGAGCAAATTATATTGACTACCAGAGTGCTTTTAACAAAGTGACACGTAGTAAAACATCTCTTATTCCTACTTCAGGTTTAGCAGATCGTACTCCCATTGGATTAAAAGAAATTACCATTGCCCCTGTTGCATTGGGAGTAATCAAACAAACCAAAAGAGATACGGGCGACATAATGATGAAGGTGAACAATTACTCTTTTATTGATTGTAAGTGCGGATTAAAAATTAAAATACCACCTGACTTTAAAAAGAACGAGTTATTTTGTCCGCGATGTGGAAGGAAGCATTTAGTTCAGAAATAACCACTTCGATTTCACCTGTTCCTGCCAAAAAAAGTGTTTTGCTTTGAATAATGATGCTAATAGTGTCTGCCGCTTAATAGTTGCTCTATCAAATTCTCAATATTGCCAACATTGGATAAGTTAATTTTCACAATTAAGAGATGTTTGGTAATCATCAACTAATTAGGTGTTTAAGATGCGTTGAAAATGAAGTAATTTAAGCAATTTTCTAAGATCAAAATTATTTTCTATTGACAACTGTTTGGTACGATTTTACCCAATGATTATTAGGATTCTTTTAAAGAAATCTTAATCAATGGGGTCAATATGGGAGAAATAAACCGCCGGAAATTCCTCAAGACCATGGGATTAGTTGGAGCTACAGCTTCTGGAATTCCAGCCAGAAAATTACTTGCAGAATCTAAAACTCAATTATCAGAAGATCGTATGGGTGTACTGGTAGATACGACTGTTTGCATAGGTTGCCGACGTTGCGAATGGGCATGTAAGCAAGCTCACAATTTACCTACCGGTGATATTGAAAGTTACAGTGATGATTCTGTCTTTGAACAAATGCGAAGACCTGGAAATGACGGATATACCAGGGTTAACAGGTACGATAATGTTTGGGATTTGAAAAAAATTGCAAATGTTAAAGTTCAGTGCATGCATTGTGATAAACCTGCTTGCGTTTCTGCCTGTATTGTTGGAGCATTCTCAAAAAAAGAAAATGGTTCAGTAATTTGGGATACTGATATGTGTATTGGCTGCCGATATTGTATGGTTGCCTGTCCATTTCAAATTCCGACTTTTGAATATGACAAAGCGATACAACCAAACATAAATAAATGCGATTTCTGCTATGATAGAACTCAAGATGGATTACTTCCTGCTTGCATTGAAATTTGTCCCGTGGAGGCACTCATTTATGGTAAGCGAAGAGATTTAATTGAGATTGCTGATAAGAGAATAAAGCTTTACCCTAATCGCTACCTAGACAAAATTTATGGATTTACTGAAGTTGGAGGTACCTCTTGGATGTACCTGGCAAATACGGAATTTGAAAAACTGGATTTTCCAAAATTAGGAGATAGTCCCGCCCCGGGTGTTTCGGAATCAATTCAACATGGAATTTTTGCTTACTTTGTTCCCCCGATTGCAGTTTATGCTTTGCTTGGCGGAATAATGTGGCTCACTAAGAAAAAAGAGAATGAGCGGGGAAGAGGTGAGTGATGGAAAACGAACTCAAACCTGAACAAATCAAACATAAGTTCTTTACTCCCTGGACTATTGTAATTTCTCTGATAGCGCTTGCAGGAATATCCTTTCTTGCCGTAAGATTTTACTTTGGCCTTGGTGCAGTTACTCATCTGAATCAGTTTTTTCCATGGGGAATCTGGATAGGACTGGATGTCGCAGCAGGAGTTGCCTTGGCTGCTGGTGGTTTTACTACTGCAGCATTAGGTCATATCTGGCATAGAGAAAAGTACGAAGTACTGATTAGACCTGCACTACTAACAGCTATGTTAGGCTATACTTTTGTTGCTGTAAGCGTTGTTTCTGATATTGGAAGGTGGTATTACGTATGGCATCCTCTAATTATGTGGAATGGTAGCTCTGCACTATTCGAAGTGGGTATTTGTGTGATAATTTATATGAGTGTTCTTTATATCGAATTTTTACCGATCGTAACCGAAAGAT
>JAOTUT010000038.1 GCA_029863735.1 Ignavibacteria bacterium | reverse complement strand
ACAAACCTTTCGCCGGTTGAAGCCCCTCCTTTGTTCTTATCTCAACATCAGACCTTTCAAAAATTCCTGCAGGTTTTAAAACCTCCTCCAGAATTTCAATTATCATTTTCTTATTAAACTCAGCTCCGGCAGAAAGAAACTGGCATACTAAAAAATCCGAGTAACGATCGACAATTAATCCGAGCAGTCCATCACTTTCTGCATTAATAATTCTGTACATATTTGTTTCAGATTCATCAATGAATTTTTTCCTGGTTTCTGATGCGGCAAGAATTTTCCTTCTGAAAAAATCCGAATCAATTTTTGCATCAGGCTCGAATGACCAGACTCTTACTCTGATTTGAGATGAAGGCGAGAAACTGCCAAATCCAATTGGAGTTTTATTCGATGTGAATATTTTAACTGTTTGACCATTTGAAGGATTCCCTTCAACTTTTTCTATCGCTCCCGAAAAGATCCATGGATGTTTTCTTTTAATGAATGAGTCCGCTGATTTTTTTAAAGTAATAGATGACATAAAAATCAAGAAGGAAGCTTACCCAAAACGCCCCACACCCACTTATGTGCACGATGAATAAAGGCAGAAGGTTGAGCAAACATCAAAATGCATTCATTCGACACGCAGTCAATTCTATTCTCTTTGCAGAATTTAATGGCATCTTCCGACTGCGAGCCCTGTTGTAGCCAGACTTTATTTATTCCAGCTTCTTTTGCTTCTCTCACAACTTTTTCTGTTTGCACAGGCGGAACATTTATAACAACCGCATCAACTTTTTCTGGAAGTGAAAGTAGATCAGGATAGCAGGTGTTTCCCTCAAAAGCATCCATATTGGGATTAATCGGATAAACCTGATAATTTTTTTGTTTCAGCTCTTTGTAAATGGCATTGCCGAATTTTGTTTTTTTGCGCGAAACTCCAACAACAGCAACCTTTTTCTGTGCTAAAAAATCTTCAACAACTTTTTTAGAATTCATTTTATATCTCCCTGATTTCATTAAAGTAAATTTGAATATAAATTCAACTCAAAACTAAAGAAAGTTTAAGACAAAAATTGTGATTGAGTTTACAGGTATTTTAAAACTGATGAGTAAACCATATCAACAGTCAGCTCTTTTATACATTTAAATTTAACATCGGTTCTTGAGCAAATGAGCGGTCTGGGTGAATAGAAAAAGCAGGGTGAACAATCAAGATTAAGTGAAACAATCTGGTGATCAGTTTTCCAGGGATGGATATAATATTGATTAGTAGGACCAATGATTGCAACAACTTTCAAGCCCATTGCGGCGGCAATGTGCATCTGGCTTGAATCGTTAGTTACAAACAAATTACAGCGTTTCAGTATTGCGGTGCTCTTTGTCAGGCTCTCCGTATTTACAATAACTACTTTATCTGAATTAATCAAAGAATTTATTTGCTCTTTTAGTTCTTTCTCATCGGGTCCGCCAAAAATTAATATTCTTGCGCTGTGATCGTTAATTAATTTTTTACCAAGCTCAGCAAATTTTCCCAGTTCCCATCTGCGTTTGATATGATTCTTTAAAGTTGCACAACCTGGATGAAAACCAATCACGAGTTCATTCTCTTTAATTCCATTTTCATTCAGATAATCTAAAGCAGAATTATTTTCTTGTTCAGAGATTGGGAATTCAAGGAGAGGCTCTACGTTTAACTTTTTACCTATTAGCGCTTCACACAGTTTAATATTTGTTTGAACGTTGTGAACATTATCATTTTCCAGAACTCTAACGTTATTTAGAAAACCAAAACACTTTTTATCCTTTCGTAAATATACTACTCCCGATCTTTGCTTTGCACCTACGATGAAGCTGATAAGATTATATTCTTTCCGGTTTGCGGGATAGACGTTGATTGAAGCATCATACTTCTTTCTCAAATGCAAAAGGAATTTAAAGGATTTAATTTCGCCTTCTTCAACAAAATTAAAATGAATGATTTTATTAATGTTTGGATTGAATGAGTAAATTTCCTGAGCCCCTTTATACATTACTAGCGCATCAATTTCCGCGTTGGGCAGATTTTTTCTAAGAAGCTTTAGAGCGGGAGTAAACATCAAAGCATCCCCAATACCGGAGAGTGCAATTACTAATATTTTCATATTGAAAATTTACAAAAAAAAGTCCGGCATTTGCCGGACTAATCAATTTATAAATTTATGCTTTAATTTCCAGATGTATCTTTGGGCTGAGTCATCTGCTGGTATTTTTCGATATTCGATTTAACTGTCGGGTCATTTGGAAACAAAGTTTCGAGCCTTTGCCATAAATCAAGAAGCTTATCATATTGTTCTGTACTCTCATAAATCTCTATAAGCAATCTGTAAGGGTTGTAATAAGACTGAACATCATCAGGGTTAAGTTCAAGATCTGCCCAGGCTCTTGCTTCAACATCAGCAGAAATCTCAGAAAATTTTTCTCTATCGCCGGCATATAAGTAAAGATTAGCAACCTCGAACAACAAACCATTATCCATACCCAAGACATTATAAGGAAGCTGTTTGTTCATATCGTTTAATGTAGTGATTAGATTTTGATTATCTCCAATACTTCTGTAATAGACAGCAAGTCTCATGAATGCATTTCTATAATTTTGAACCATTCGTGTATGATTATCATCAAAGAATATTGTCGGGTCATCCAAACCAGTAAACCGGAATCCTGGAAGATAACTTTTACTGGCTACTATGTTTCCTTTTAACTGGGACTTTACTACCTTCTCATTAATAAATTCGCTGCCGGGTTTTCGTTTCTCGGGAACAAGTCTGAAAGTCATTCCTTCCATCTTCAAATAATCCTGCAAACCAATTTTGCTGTCATCGGAACAGGTAACTGCAAAAGAGATCGGTCTTTCCCAGTTATTTGCTTCTACAATTTCCCTGACGAGGATATCCTGAACACGAATTGCTCTAATGTCCCCAAAGGTTAATGTGTTCGGCATTTTCCACGTTAACTTTCCTGAACTAATTAAGGATGTGTCTTTGATTGCATATTCATCAATAATTTCTTGTCGTCCCTCTGCTTTTGAAAATTTAGGGGTAGCAATAGTTATATCAGTTGGTGCCCATTGTGTTGGTCTCAAATCTGTTGGGTTTATCCTGGCATCCGGAATCCTAATCCTGACTGTGCCCACTCCATAAGGATCATTATTCTTCAATTGCCTAACATACCAATCTGTATTTAGAAGACTGAGATTAACAATTTTAACATCTCTTCTAACTCCTTCCACATCCTGCAAATACCAAAGTGGAAAAGTATCGTTGTCACCATTTGTAAATAAAATACCGTTCGGTGGGGTGCTTTGTAAAATATTATATGAATAATCCCATGGAACCCAATTTCTTGAACGATCGTGTGTGAAGTAATTTGCCTGAAGCATTTTTACGGGAATAAGAATAAAAGTAAATATGAGAACTCCAAAAACAGCAACAGTTCCATAAGATTCTTTTTTGATGTGCTTCTGAACCAGATCAACTAAACCACGAACCCCTATTGCAATCCATATAGAGAAAACAAAAAACGCACCCACATAAAAATAGTCTCTTTCTCTGGGTTGAGGCTGCTGTTGATTTTGATAAAATGCAGTCAGGTATCCAAGTAAAATAAACATAACCATAAATATGGAAGCCATTTTCCAATCACGTTTAAAATGATAGAATATTCCAAATAAACCAATCAGAAAAGGAATGCCCATCAAAGAATCACTGAATTTTCCATCGAACCTAACTGCAATAATTTTTCCAAAGATATTTCCGAGGAAATTGAACGGTGCAATATTCGCTCCATCTTCCTGAACCCAACCTTCACGGCCTGCATAATTCCAGAGCCAGTATCTTGTCATCATATGATTCATCTGGTATCTGTAAAAAAAGTCAAGATCGCTTGAGTAGTTTGTAAACACTCCCTGCTGGTGTGGTTCACTGGAAAATCTTCTTTTAAATATTGGGAAATCACCATACTGCTCACGATTTAGATACTGCTCTAATTTTGGAAAAGTATCTGGTTCATTTTCATTCATCGGAGGATTTTGATTAGCACGGATAATGACCATCGAAAAAGTGGTAAAGCCCATCAGAATAAAAATGGCAGACATAAAAATCGTATGTAATGTCGGCTTATTGTTTTTTACAGAGTAATAAACCGCATATCCCAAAGCTGCGAGTATAGCAACAAAAACTATTATTTCAACAGTAATACTCTCTTTACCGATTGAAGTCATAAAAGCTGTAAGATATTTAACGACCCCGGGGTATGTTGCGAAAAGTGCGATACCACCAATAATAATTGGAAGATAAAATGAATTTTTATTGAAAAGTTTACGCCAGAAAATTCCCATAATCAAAGCACTGATACCAAACGCCATCAATTTGAATTTAGAATCAAAGTCCTGGTACTGCTCCCCACTTGGAGGATTAGTGCCCGTTTCTCCTGCCCACCACACTACGGCAAGAAGTAATATTATTCCTGCATGAGTAAGTAAAATATAGCCCGTCTTCTTCAATGCTTCTTCATCTTGAAGATATTTTCTAAAGAAAATTACCATCACAACTGGAACTATTGTTAGAACGCTCATCAAGTGAACACCTGTTGATAAGCCAACAAGGTAGGCAATCGCGAGAATATACTTTTCACTATCTTTGTTATCAGCACGCTCATGCCATCTTAAAATCAAATATGTAATAATTGCTACCAGAAGAGTGCTAAACGCATAAACTTCAGCTTCAACAGCGTTAAACCAAAAGGTATCGCTAAAGGCGAGTGAGAGTGCACCAATTGTAGCTGCAGTATAAGTTGCTATTGCATCAAAAAGTGTTTCCGGTTTATTACCTTTGAAAATGTTAATCAGCTTAACAGCAACCAGATAAAGGAATAAAGCTGTTAACGCACTCGAGAAAACTGAAATGAGATTTACTTTAAATCCAATATTTTCAAAAAACGGTATTTTAGAAAAAATGTTGCCAAGTAAAAGAAAGAATGGGGCTCCCGGAGGATGCGGCACTTGCAAATAATAACCGGCGGCAATAAATTCACCACAATCCCAGAAAGAGACTGACGGCTGAACAGTCATCCAATAAACAACAAGCGTAAAAAGAAATACTCCTGCCGCAAAAACTCTGTGCACTAGTTTTAAGTTCATTATTTCCTCATTAGAAAAAGAAAGCCAAAATTAGCTACAATTCGATTTGTATACAATGAAACAAGCATTATATAAATTATTTGTCAGATTCTTCATCAGAGCTTTTCTTGAAGAATTTATCATACTTTGAGGTATCTACTGGTTTGTGGTACTTATCGTGAAGTTCTTTTAATCTTTTCATACTTACGGTGTCAAATTCGTCATCATCTTTATCCCTTTTTATGAACATTTTAAACTCATCATATTCCTGACGCGTGAAATTTCTTTCATACTTCTTTAGTGATTCAAGATATTTTTTCTGCTCTCTGTAGGATGACATATGCTTAATCCTAAACTAAACTATTTTAAGTTTGATAGAAAAATAACCAATCCGTTCTATTGCAAAAACCTAAAAGTATAATATAGACGCTGGTTATAAGAATTTAGTTCTCATAAATTGAGAAATTTCTTTATTTGACGAAGACACTCCTGTATTCTTCGCCCCATTCACTCAGTAAGTCAATAACCGGAATTACTGATCTGCCAAGTAATGTTAAGCTATATTCTACTTTCGGAGGAATTTCGGGATAAACTTTCCTGATGAGGATTTCATCCTGCTCGAGTTCCCGTAGCTGTTGAGTGAGCATTTTATGAGTAACTTTTGGAAGCGATCTTCTTAATTCTCCATACCTTTTAGAACTATCCTTCAGGCTCCAGATAATTGGTATTTTCCATTTCCCTCCAATAACACCAAGAGAAAGTTCTACTGGATTATTAAATTTCTTTCCTTTTAAATCAACTTCTGGCATTGTTTTTCCATTACTTACTTTTTATATAATATATAACTATATAGTATATACTTGCATAAATATACTATATAATCTGAATTTGCACAAAACATAAACAAAAGAAATAATGGACTAAAATATCATTAAGTTATTAATCTTGCCAACAGAGCGGTTTAGACTATTAAAAACTGAACTGTAGGAGCTATCGTCTTCAGTGCAGTGAAGGGATTATTTTATTCTCTGCGATTTAGACCACTTAAGTTCCTCGTCACTGAACCGAATGACCCCTGTTTTATATCATACTTAAACATAGAACTTTTATGTTATTCTTTGTGTTCATTAATAGATTTTAAAGAAAAGGATAAAATGAAGAAAATACAGCAAAAAGCAAATACACGGGGATTTTTTGATTACGGATGGCTGAAAACTAACCAAACTTTCAGCTTTGGTAACTACTATAATCCTGATCGTGTGAGTTTTGGAATGTTATGTGTATTAAATGATGACATTGTTGCTGCAGGACAGGGTTTTGGAACGCATCCACACAATGATATGGAGATTGTTTCAATTCCTTTAACCGGGGCGCTTGCTCATAAAGACAGTACGGGAACTGAAGAAGCAATTGTCCCGAACGAAATTCAGGTAATGTCTGCGGGTACAGGAATACTTCATTCAGAATACAATCATTCTAACGATAAAGAAACCAATTTTTTGCAGCTATGGCTACTCCCCAATAAAAAGGGACATAAACCAAGATATGATCAGAAGTCTTTCAATCCAGAAGAGAGAAAAAATAAAATATTAAACATAGTTTCTCCGGATAAAAATAACGGTAACTTATGGTTAAACCAGGATGCATACCTTTCAATGACTGATCTCGAAAAGAATAAGTCAATCAATTATAAAGTTAACACTAATGGGAACGGTGTGTATATATTTTTGATCGATGGTAATATTTCAATCGAAGAGGATGTACTAGCTAAGAGAGATGGAATTGGAATTTGGGAAACTGAGGAGATCTCCTTGAAAGCAAACGAGGATTCACAAATTTTATTAATTGAAGTTCCAATGAATTGAGGATAAAATGATTGAAGAATTAATTGAAGAAAAAGTTGCGTCTACTGAATATCCAGTAATTGATTTAATAAAAAACAGATGGAGTCCAAGAGCTTTTTCTGGCATTCAGATAGAGAATGAAAAAATCTTTTCTATCTTGGAGGCAGCTCGCTGGGCACCTTCCTGTTTTAATGAACAACCCTGGAATTTCATTCTTTTTAAAAAAGAAAACCAGAAAGAGTTTAGTAAAATTGTAAATATCTTAAGTCAAAGAAATCAACTTTGGTCAAAGAACGCACCATTAATAATGTTAAGTGTAGCAAAGTTGAATTTTGAACGAAATGGAAAATTTAACAGACACGCTCTACACGATGTTGGTGCAGCAGTTAATAATCTGACTTTGCAGGCAACTTCAATGGGATTATTTGTTCATCAGATGGCTGGTTTTAATTCTGAAAAGGCAAAAGAACTTTTCAACATCCCAGACGGATATGAGCCTGTTGCTGCTATCGCAATAGGTTATTACGGCAATCAAGATAATTTACCTGAAGAATTTATAAAGTCTGAAAATTCTAAGAGGAACAGAAAACCAATAGAAAATTTTGCCTTTGAGAATAAATTGAATAATAACCTTAAATAAATCATATTCCAGCACAAACTTAAAGTATATAGGAGGAAATTTTAATCTAAAAAAAGAAAAGTGAATTTATGAACTAAGATACGTTTTCTTGGTTTGATGCTTGATAATTACATACCTTATTCCTAGAAGTAACCAGACTGAAAGATGACAAATAGCTACAGTAGATTTTAATTCCGGATAAAATATCTCAATTAAATTTCCTGTTGCGAGTGCAAGTATTATTCCTGACAAAATTACTTTTATGCTATTAAGAATATAATCCATTTTTAACCCTTTTAATGGAAAACAATTTAACCTGCTCACAGGTTCAACTCTAAATTAAAGTGTAATTTTATGAAAGCATATGTCTCTATTATTGTATAATTTTATTTAATTTATTTTGGAGGATGATTTTCAATGCTAAAGAATATAATTTTGATGATTATTTCTATTCTTATATCCGTTCAAAACAGTTTTTCTCAAAATAAAGACTTACCCCAACTTGTTACGGTTAGCCAGGTCGATCTGAATAAATACATCGGGCTGTGGTACGAGATTGCAAAAATTCCAAACTCATTTCAAGACCAATGTGCTTACGGAACAACTGCGGAATATAAAATTGATGAAGACGGTGATATAATCGTTATAAATAGTTGTTACGAAAAAGATGGTAGTCCTAATGTTGCAGATGGATTGGCAAAGGTTGTTGATAAAAAAACTAATTCAAAACTTGAGGTGAGTTTCGTTAGTTTCTTTGGCATTCGCCCATTCTGGGGAGATTACTGGATTATCGGGCTGGATAAAAATTATCAATGGGTTGTTATTGGAACACCAAGCAGAAAGTACGGCTGGATATTAAGCAGAACAACATCATTAACTGATAATACCATGGAAGAAATTTTCTCTATATTAAAATCTCAATATTATAATCCATCAGATTTTGAATTGACCATGCAAAAAGAGTAATTTGACTTAAAGAAATAATTCACAGGGTAATAATATGGATTCGGAAAAATTAAAATATCCGATTGGCAAGTATCAGCTTGAAGATTCTATTGATAAAGCCTCAATCGATAAGTGGATTAAAGAGATTGAATTACTTCCTCAGAAATTATCTGATACCGTAAAAGGATTGAGCCAAGATCAGCTGCAAACTCCCTATCGTCCTGAGGGATGGACAGTACAACAAGTAATTCATCATATTGCTGACAGCCATATGAACGCTTACATTCGTTTCAAGTTAGCATTAACTGAAGATAAACCGATGATTAAACCCTATGACGAAAAACTCTGGGCAGAACTTCCGGATTCAAATTTAGTAGATATTAACGTTTCTCTTGATTTGATAAAGTCTCTTCATAAAAGATGGTCATCTTTACTTAGACAACTTAGCAAAGAAGAACTAAACAAAGAGTTCCTCCATCCGCAATCAGGTATGAAAAACTTGAAAGAAACAATATGTAATTATGCATGGCATGGAAACCATCATCTCGCGCACATCACTTCCCTAAAACAAAGAATGAACTGGTGACTATCCCTAGTTTTAAATTCCAACCATCGCTGTAAGAGTAAACTCCCAGGCATTTATAGATCTTGATTCTCCAATTAAATGAATACTGGATCCGCTTTGATACAATGGATCAGCATCATCATTTAAAGAAGTATATGCATCACGCCTCAGAAGATTAGTGTTCACACTGTTGTATTGCTTACCGAAAAGGTTGTACCAATTGTAATGAATTCCAAAATCAAGTGTCACGATCGGAAGAATGTCCAGCAGAACTCCGCCTCCGCCGCCAGCACCAACTCTTGTAGCAGTTTCTAAATCATAATCACCTGTTGATACGCCAGAAACTCCCTGGAAGCTAACACTGCCGCTAAAAGTATTTACGGAAACAAAACCGTCAAAATAAATTCCCACCGGTGACAACGGAATTGAAATATTGAATTCAGGTCCGGCTTTAAGTGAAAGAATGTTTTGTGTGTTTTCAACCTGACTGTTTTTGTTATCAGATTCTGATTGCCCATCACCGCTTACGGATGAATAATCAATTATTCCAAACAAATTAAAACCCAAAAGTCCAACTCTAACTTTTGCATTAAAATTATAACCGCTGCTCATTCCATATTTTGTTCCGTCGTAAAAATCTTCTGTGCTGCCCGCATAATCTCCAGTTGGTAACACGTATCCGCCGCCCGCACCTACTTGAAGTGT
>JAOTUT010000477.1 GCA_029863735.1 Ignavibacteria bacterium | reverse complement strand
GTTGTTGTGATGACAGTTTCTGTCATTATGTACAAGCGGCTAAATATTTCTAATACCGAAATTGCGCTTTATACAAGCTGGCTTTACCTGCCGTGGGTTATTAAACCATTCTGGAGTCCGGTCGTCGACCTGCTGAAGACAAAAAGGTTCTGGATAGTAATTATGCAGTTCTTCATCGGTGCGGGACTTGCCGGAGTTGCACTCACTCTTCCGACAGAAAAATTTTTTCAATACACTCTTGCATTTTTCTGGCTTCTTGCATTCAGCTCAGCTACGCACGACATAGCAGCAGACGGATTTTATATGCTTGGTTTAAAGGAACATCAACAAGCTTTGTTCGTTGGAATAAGAGCAACATTTTACAGAATAGCTTTTTTAGCCGGGCAGGGATTGCTGGTTATTCTTGCAGGACAAATTGAAGAAAGTACAGGAAACATTCCTTTTGCATGGATGATAACTTTTTTGATACTCGCCGGATTGTTTGTTCTCTTTTTAATATATCATTTTTTTATTCTTCCTCACCCGAGAAGTGATTCACCGAGAGAAGAAGTTCAATTAAAACATTTCGTTAACGAATTCCTCAGAACATTTATTTCATTCTTTAAGAAGAAAGAAATTCTCCTAATCATTAGCTTTATTCTTTTATACCGGTTTGCAGAAGCACAGCTTGTAAAAATGGCATCCCCATTTTTACTTGATAGTAAAGAAGTCGGTGGATTAGCACTTACTACCAGTGAGGTTGGAATTGTTTATGGAACAGTCGGTGTGATTGCACTTTCACTTGGTGGAATACTTGGTGGAATTGCTGCATCAAGACGTGGATTAAAATTCTGGATATGGTGGATGCTCATCGCCATCAATCTACCTGACCTTGTTTATGTTTATCTCGCTGCAACGCAGACTTCAAACTTCATCTTGATAAACATTTGCATTGCAGTTGAACAGTTTGGTTATGGCTTTGGTTTCACTGCGTTTATGCTTTACCTCATTTACATCTCCGAGGGTGAATTTAAGACAGCACATTTTGCAATCGCAACAGGACTTATGGCTTTAGGAATGATGCTGCCCGGAATGATAAGCGGATGGATACAGGAGGAACTTGGTTATCTAAACTTTTTCGTCTGGGTTTGTATTTCAACTATACCTGCGTTTGTAACTACTAAATTTGTAAAAATTGATTCATCATTCGGGAAGAAAGTTCAAAATTCAACCTAAAAATTTTCTAGGAAATAAAAGATGATCAACAAAAATAAATTTTCTGAAATATACTTTAAAGAAGAACAAAGATTCCGACAGGTTTGGTTATGGGCTATTGTACTTTTAACATGCGCAATTCCTTGGGTTGGAATGATTATTCAGATTATCCTCGGTCAAAAAGTTGGGAATAATCCTGCACCCGATGTGCTTATAATTTTAATCTGGTTAGTTTTTGGAGTTGGTTTTCCTGTTTTTTTCTACTCTCTAAAATTGATTACTGAAGTCAGAAAAGATGGAATCCACTTTAGATTTTTTCCATTTCATCGAAAATTTAAAATCTACTCATATGATGAAATAGATAGCTATTCGGTGAGAGAGTACAAACCAATTCGTGAATTCGGTGGATGGGGCATCAGGTACGGCTTGGGTGGGAAGGCTTATAACGTATACGGAAATAACGGTATTCAATTAATATTAAAGAACAAGAAGAAGTTGTTAATCGGCACACAGAAACCGGAAGAGCTTTACCGGGCAATCAGCAATACTTTCCCAGGGGAAAAAAATTACTCTTAACTTTTTCCATCATTTTTCATAACTAATTGCTTAGCACAGAATCAGTACTTCTGATACTTCGCAAATCCTTTCGTGACCAGGAGATCATTTATATTGATGAATTTTTTTTTCTTTTCCTCAATCCAGATTTCTGCGAGGTATCGTCCATATTTTCCTTTCCTGTCCTTGATAGTCTCAATTGTTATTTCTTTGCCGTCAATCTTTGATCTTAAAAAATCCCGTGATTTTAGCCCTTTAGGTCTTTCTTCTCCTCTGAGTTCTGGTGCATTTATTCTATTTAGCCTTAACTTTTCACCACGTAACCAGACACTAAGTCCGAGATCAATATCAACAGTGCAGGTATCACCATCGTAAACAGAAGTTACTATTGCTTTGTAATTATATAGTATGTGCTCCATTTTTTACCTCTATATTTATTTATAAGTTGCTG
>JAOTUT010000476.1 GCA_029863735.1 Ignavibacteria bacterium | reverse complement strand
TTTACAATGATTGGTGAAATCGAGCTTCGAAAGAAAAATTATATTAAGGCTCGTGGTAATTTTGAACCAGCAATCCGGATAACTGAAACGGAATCTGATGTTCACCTTCGAGCAATGCTTGGCATGGGTGTTTCACTTTTTCATCTTGGAGAATATGATAATGCCATAGAATACCTTCGTGATGTTGAAAATCTGAATCCTGCTTTTGAACCGGATAAAATAAATTTTTATATGGCCGAGTGCTACTTTAACCTGGAAAAATATCAGGAAGCCTTGACAAGATATAATTCTATAAGAAGTAACGAGGAGGAATATATCCTGCAAGTAATGTACTCGAAGGGATATTGTCAGTTTAACCTTGGAAGTTATTCAAATTCAGCATTTCAGTTCTCGGAATTTATTGAGCGTTATCCTAAAGACCTAAGAACAACAGATGCAAAATTAAGATTAGCGGATAGTTATTTTGGTTCAAAGAACTTTGCTGCAGCAAGCAGAATTTTTAAACAATTATTTCAAACTGGAAAATATTCATCTGAAGACCCATATACTTACTATCAATACGCTCAGGCATTATATAAGTCTGGTGAAACTAATGCCGCAATAGATGAGTTTCGAAATCTTCAACAAAAATTTCCTCGATCGAAATATGCTGAAAGTTCTCTTTTTACAATTGGATTTATAAAATTCCAGGGAGGAGAATTTAAGGATGCAGTAGCCGATTATAGATATGTACTTCACAGTTATAGAAATTCTAATCTTGCACCGGTTATATATTATTCAATTGGAGATGCGTATTTCAATCTTGGAATGTACGATTCTGCCATCGTTAATTATCGGAATGTTATAACCAGATATCCCTCATCCGAATATGTATATGATGCAATCAACGGGATACAGTATAGCTATGTATCACAGGGTAAATCTAATGAAGCTATTTTTCTAATAGATAAGTTCATAGGTCAAAACCCAAATTTAAAATTCTCTGATCAGATTTACTTTAAGAAAGGAGAAATTTATTATAGCCAGCGGGATTATCAGAATGCTAAAATTAGTTATCAGGAGTTTCTAGCAAAATATCCTAACAGCACATATGTGCCCGAAGCATACTATTGGCTTGGAAAAAGTTCACAAAACTTAAAGGAAGATGATGAGGCGATCTTCTATTTTAACAAAGTATTTGAAAATTATCCTGGTTCAGAACAAGCAGCGGTTTCAGTAATAGAGTTGGGAAAGATGTATGAACTTACAGGAAATTATCAGGCATCTATTTCAGTTTTAGAACAAGCTTCAACAAAATTAAAAGATTCTCCACGGCTTCCTGAAGTTCTTTATCTTAAGGGTATGGCTTACATCAAAGTTGAAGATGTTCAAAAAGCATATGGAACTTTTGAAGAGTTAGCTCTGTATCACAGCGAAACTATTTTTGCAGATAGAGCAAAGTTTGAAATGGGTTTAATTGATATGGCTGCTGGCAGATATTCTGAGGCAGACGGACATTTCCTGGATGTTGCAGAAATAAGAACTGACGATCTTGGTGCAAGATCGCAATATTATTACGGACTTTCACTCTTTGAACAATCAAGATATACAGAATCAATTTCTGCTCTGGTCAGAGTCAGGACAGTTTATTCACAATATGAACCCTGGCTTTCTAGATCTTATCTTTTACTAGGTGATTGTTATGTTAAGCTAAACGATAAAAGACAGGCTGAAGAGATGTACAGAGTTGTTGTTACTAAGCATAAAGGTAATGAACTTGGAGAAGAAGCGAGACAAAAAATTAGCAGACTTAAATGATGAAATATCTTTTAATCATATTATTTCTTTCTACAACTATTGTTCTTCCGCAAGAGCAAAATCCGAATGTGGAGCTTCCGGATTTTGTAATTTTTGGTAAAGATGATATCTCAGTAAGAAAAGTAGATAAAATAAATCCCGATTATATCTCGACAGTTTCCGATGAATTTTTAAAACCAACTTACAAACCAGATTATCTAGATTTTGCTGAAATCTCAAATCCTGTTGAAGCTGAATTTTCTTTACTCGATTCAGCGGATTATCGAAAAGGATTTATAGAAATGAAAGCAGGATTTTATCAATTACCTGAAGGGCAGTTGGATTATACTTTTCCATTTAACAACGGGCTGTTGCACGGGAATGTTACAGGAGTCAACCAGCTTGCTTATGTTGATAACAGTCAAA
>JAOTUT010000475.1 GCA_029863735.1 Ignavibacteria bacterium | reverse complement strand
GTCTTGAACAAGCATTAAAGAAAAAAAGTAAGGTAGTTGTTATAACGTCAGGAGGAAAGATGACGGAGATTGCTGCAAGTAATAAATTACCAGTAATAAAGCTGAAAAGTGGTTTCCAGCCCAGGTATTCACTTGGACAGAGTTTTTTCGCTTTGCTAAAATTAATGCAGGAACTCGGTTTAGCCAATGAAGATAATAATGTAAAGCTGATAACTAATCTTTGGAAAAATAGAGCTGAAGAATATGCTTCTGAAAATAATAAAGCTGTGCAAATATCTAAAGAACTGGTAGGATTCATTACCATTATTTATTCTTCTGAATTCTTATCATCAACTGGTTACAGGTTAAAATGTCAGCTGAATGAAAATTCCAAAATGCATGCCTTTGATAATGTAATTCCTGAAATGAATCACAACGAAATTATTGGTTGGGAATCCTACAAAGAAAAACAATTTTACGCCAAAGTAATTTATTTAATTGACGCAGAATATCATCCTCAGAATTTAAAACGTTTTGATACATTGAGAGAAATGCTCACCGAACAGAAAGTTGATGTTCTGACTCTCAGCAGCGATCAAAAAAGCAAAAAGGTACGAATTATGGATTTGATTTTCTTTTCTGATTGGATATCTTTTTACGCGTCGGTTTTACGTGGATTCGATCCTTCGGAGATTGATTTTATTCATAAGATGAAGCTGCGACTAACTTAAGTTTTTTGCTCCGGATGATAAAATTTTCATCATAAATTATATCCGGTTTTATGCTTGCTTTCTCTTCCAATAATAGAAAAATATTTTTTATAATTTTTTTTCTAACACTTCTCGTTAGTGATCTTACCTTAGCGCAATTTCTATATTTTGGCAGAAATAAAGTTCAGTACGAAGAATTTGACTGGAAGATTATGTACACCGAACATTTCAATATTTATTATTATGGTGAAATGGAGTACGTTGCACAAATCGGTGCCAAATATGCAGAAGAAATGTATGCTGAACTTAAAGTCAGGATGAACCATATCGTTTCCCGCAAAATTCCACTAATATTTTATAATACGAGTAATGATTTTCAGCAAACCAACACAACGCCAGGATTAATTCCGGAAGGCGTTGGAGGTTTCTTCGAATTTTTAAAAGGAAGAGTTGTGCTGCCAAGTAATGGTTCATTGCAGGATTTTAGACATGTTATCCGGCACGAACTTGTACACGTGTTTATGACTAATAAAGTTTACAGAATTTTAAAGGATCATAGAATACCTACTAACAAAATGCCACCGCTTTGGTTTGTAGAAGGACTTGCAGAGTTCTATTCTACTCAATGGGATTCACAGGCTGAAATGCTGATGAGGGATGCTGTAATAAATAACTATTTCGTTGACCTCGATAACATCTATGCTATCTACGGAACATTTTTAATGTATAAAGAAGGGCAGAGTTTTCTTGAATTTGCCGCTGAGAAATATGGTGAACCTAAAATTGGATTATTGATTGACAACTTCTGGATGTATTCGAACTTTAATGAAGTTATGGAAACGACTTTTAAGGAATCTTTTAAACGAATAAATGCTGAATGGAATTACTGGCTAAGAAAAAAATATTATCCCTTATTAGAAACAAGTTATCCGACTGAGTTTGGTTCATTAAAAGTTACTGAAGATGGTTTCAACTTTTCCCCGGTCTATTATAAATATAAGAATCGTAATTTTCTTTATTTTGTTGCCAATAGAGATGGTTATGCATCATTATACAGAGCTGAATTATCCAGTGAATATTTTCCCCTATATTCAACTGAACTGGTTCTTCGTGGCGAGCAAACAGAAGAGTTAGAAGCTTTTCATTTGTTTCAGTCTGCCATTGATATTTCAAAGGATGGAATAATAGTTTTTAATACGAAGATGGGAGGAAATGATGCAATTCACTTTTATTCAATTGCAGAAGGTAGAATCATTAGAACTTTTCAGGAATATAGTCTCCTCTTTATCACTTCGCCAAAATTTTCAGATGATGGCAATCGCATTATCTTTAATGCAGTTGATAGAAAAGGTTTTAGCGATATTTACATTTATGATTTGATTCAAGATAAACTAGTTAGATTAACAAATGACTATTACGATGATAAAGATCCTGTATTTGGAATAAATGATCAGCAAGTAATATTTTCTTCTGAGCGGACAGGCGGAAAGTTCGAAAAAAAATACAACTTATTTTC
>JAOTUT010000473.1 GCA_029863735.1 Ignavibacteria bacterium | reverse complement strand
GATGTAAATTTCATTTTTTTTCTCCTTTTATATTTATAAACCAATAGGTATTTGATATTGGATGTTTATTCTTAAATTGTGGTCTGCAACAGGGCCCACCCAATTATTATCAACTGCCCACGTTCTGTATTCTACATAAGCATTCCATGTTGTTTTAGCTCCGATAAATGCTCTTCCAAAACGCAGACCGAACGGTACAAACCAGGATTGATTCTGCCAATTATAGCTGATAACAAAATCGCCGTTGCCAATGTAAAAGCCATTACCAAGCTGATAAACAATCGCTGCATTAATTCCGAGGGCAGATGCGCGCGTTACACCCGTGCCGTCATCTCTCCAAACTTGCTGAAGTAGTAACACCAAAAATATTTTATCATCTAGTGCCCTTTGAGTTACTGCAGCTGCTAATCCATATCCCCAGTTAGTGCTTCCAAAACCTGCTTGCGATGGAAAATTTATTTGCGGACCTAATCCAAATCTGCCTGTTGACCATTGATTTAAAATTCCCAAAATAAAAAGATCAGATTGACCGAAACCAAATTCATCCTGAGAATTCTGCACCAGCCTGGCAGTTAATCTAGGCAATAAAGTAATTGGAAAAGATTCATCGGCAGGAAGTGGGGCCACTAAACGAAATTGTAAAAACCCATTATTTCCAACTCCACGAACTTCGGGTTCTTTGTAATCATAATTTCCCTCATAAGCCAACTGGAAGCTCCATTGAGCGGCTGTTGGATCGGCGGCAGCGGATTCTCGGCTTTGTTCCTGTGCAAAAATTGGAAGTGTAAGTATGAATGTGATAAAAAAGATAATTGAATTTTTAAACATTGTCTTCTCCTTATTGTCTGTTCTAAATTTCTTCAACCGAAGTTGTGTTAATAATTTTTTGCTCAATTAATTCTCCCAGAACCGTTATTGCGCCAATAAGGTACTGGAACTCTTTACTACTAAGATAAGATTGAAGTGCCGCACTACTTTCCCATTCTTGTTCTACATGGACAATGTTTTCATCAAAAAGATTTTTACTGCAACTGTTTTTTACAGCTTTAAATCTGGAACCTTTTTCAAGTGCGGATTTCAATGCTTGTTTAAGTTCGAGTTCCTTTTCAGGATTTGCACGTGCAGTAATACGTAAAATATTCATAAAAAATATATGGATTTTTGAAAGTTGATGGTTAAGAGAAATGCAATATGCCTACCACAAAAAAGCTTAGAATTTACATCCACGATAAGAGGTTCAGTTAAATAAGGTTAGGGGAAATTTTCAGATGTTGTTTGATTTTTTAGAGATGTGTTGACGAACGATATATCGTGAGATCACGAAATATCGTGAAAGTATTATTGTAAAATGTTGATTAATCGAAAGATTTTTTAATGTTGAGTTTTTCCATCCGTGAGCGAAGTGTGTTGGGATGCAAGTTAAGAATACTAGCTGCTCCATCTCCTCCACTTATTTTCCAATTGCAAGCTTCGAGTACTTTAATTATGTGCTCTCTTTCAACTTCTTCAAGCGTACTAATCTTACCTTCTTTTGCCTCCTGGATTCTAACAGGTGCTTTTAACTCATCAATTAATTGAAGCTTATTTCCTTTGGTTGTTATCACCGCTCTTTCAATTACATTCATAAGCTCTCTTACATTTCCAGGCCAGTCGTAGTTTTGAAGTTCAACAATGGTGCTTTGAGAAATCTGATCTATCTGCTTTCTATGTTTTTGAGAAAAGTTTTTCACAAATGCATTTAATAATAATGGAATATCAGATTTTCTCTGCGACAAGGGAGGAATAGAAATTGGGAAAATATTTATCCTGTAAAAAAGATCCTCCCTGAAATTTCCGGAATAAACTTCATCCTTAAGAACTTTATTAGTAGCACTAATTAAACGAACATTAACTTTGATTGTTTTTTCACCACCAAGTCTTTCGAATTCTCCGCCTTCCAAAACACGTAATAACTTTGGCTGTATTTCTAAAGGAAGATCAGTGATCTCATCAAGAAATAGGGTACCGTTGTCAGCCAATTCAAACCTTCCTCTTTTCGTTCTATCTGCACCAGTAAACGCACCTTTTTCATACCCAAACAATTCACTTTCCAAAATATTAGAAGGTAGAGCAGCACAATTTACCACAATGAATGGCTTGTTATTTCTCAAGCTCTTCTGGTGTATTGCTCTGGCAATTCTTTCTTTTCCAACTCCCGTTTCACCTTCCAGC
>JAOTUT010000474.1 GCA_029863735.1 Ignavibacteria bacterium | reverse complement strand
AAAAGAAAATGAGTTAATTATGATTAGCAAAGAACTTTTAGACATACTCTGCTGTCCCGAAACTAAAGCCGATTTAGTATTGGATGATAATATGCTGGTTTCAACAGACAAGAACACTCGTCGTCGTTACCGGATTGAGGATGATATTCCGGTTATGCTGATTGATGAATCTGAGCAGCTTTCAGTGGAAGAGTGGAGGGAAATAATGAAACGTCACAGCAAAGTGGTTGATTAGTCTAAAGTTATATTTGTTTTTAATTTTTGACTACAAACCTTTCTCGTCTCCAACTAACAATCTTTTTAATTATATTTTCTTAAAAGTATTTTAGATTTTCTACCCAAGGTAAGAACAAATGGATCCAATCAACATAATAATACTGCTGAATATTATCGGGACATTCGGTGCAAACGTAACCGGCGCTAAGCGTGGATTAAAGTCAACAGTTTCAGAAATAAAAGAAAAACCAAAAACTTTTCTTCAAAAATTTCCTCCTGTTCTTTCAATGCTCTCACTTGTTGCATTAATACTGGCAGTTTTTCAGATAGGCACTCTTGATTACACTGACGAATATGTTGTAATCCGTTACATTGGACTTGCTGTTTATCTTGTTTTTTCATGGATACAGGTTTGGTCATTTAAATCTCTTGGCGATAATTATTCACAGGATATAATGATAAAGAAGAAGCACGAGTTGGTTACTAAAGGACCATATAATATTATTCGACATCCACAATACCTTTGTCAGATTCTTCTTGATTTGGGAGCGACTGCAGCAACACTCGGCTACATTGTTGGCATTTTCGCACTTATCGAAATACCAATTTATTTTATGAGAGCTTCAGTTGAAGATAAACTGCTTGCAAAATACTTTGCAGAAAAATTTTCTGATTACAAAAAGAAAAGCGGATTTATAATTCCCTTCATTGGATAGGTTCTACTTCTCAATGAAAAAAATATTTTGTCTGATTCTATTTCTTATATCAACCATAAATTTACTTGCACAACAGGTTGAAAACCTTTTTATTGTAACTGAAAAAGGAACAAAGTCTGTTTCCGCCTGGCAGCGCGAAGGGATTTTGTATGTGCCGATTTCAGAACTTGCAGAAGTATTATCAATAAACTATTTCGAAAATGATAAAACAGGAAAAGTCGAACTTAAATCCAATTATTATCTTCTAAAAACAACACCCAGAAGTCCGTATGTAATAGTAACGCCACGTTCAACCGGAATTCCTAAAGTCTTCCAGCTACCCACTTCAACATATTTAAGAAACAATAAAACATTTATTCCACTTCAATTTTCAATTGGTGCACTTGAAATTATAGTCGAGCGCGAATTAAATTTTGAAAAGCCAAACAAACTTATTTTCGGCAAAAAAATTTCTGTCCCGCTTGAAGGCAAACAATGGATGTATGATATTCCTGATTTACCACCAACAACCGGGTACGATATTACTGGAATATCAATCACTGAAAAAGTTAACGGAACTCTTATCCGGCTTCATTCTAAATCAAGAATTCCTTCTTACTTCACCTCATTAAATGATTATGAGCTGACAATTATATTCAGGAAGGTGAATGCTGATGTTCAAAAAACCAGCCGCGAAGAGATTAGCAATCTTATTCAAAAAATTGAAACCAGAAATGTAGGCTCGGATGTTGAATTTAAATTCATAGTCGGTAGTGATTATTCAACAAGTGAAGTAATGAATGTTCCGGAAAGCAACGATGTCATCATCACTATCCACAACAAAGTCTTCAGCAAGAGTGATCAGACAAAAAAGAATATGGATAAATGGGATTTTGATGTTGTTATAATTGATGCCGGACACGGAGGGAAAGACCCGGGTGCAATCGGAATTAATAATCTCAAAGAGAAAGATGTTACACTTGCAATTGCACTCAAGCTGGGTGAATTAATAAAAAAAGAAATACCAGACGTAAAAGTGGTTTACACAAGAAGTAATGATACATTTGTTGATCTGTACAAACGGGGTAAAATTGCAAATGAAAATAACGGGAAGCTGTTCCTCTCAATCCATTGCAATTCGACAAAGAAAAAACAGAGCGATGCCAGTGGTGCTGAAGTTTACTTGTTGAGACCGGGAAGAACTGAAGAAGCAATTGAAATTGCAGAAACTGAAAACAGTGTAATTAAATATGAAGATAATCCACAGAGGTATGAAAAGCTGACAGATGAAAATTTTATT
>JAOTUT010000472.1 GCA_029863735.1 Ignavibacteria bacterium | reverse complement strand
TTTTTTATGAATTTTTATAAGGTTAGTATTGTTATAAGCATAAAGAGTAAAAAAGTGAAAATATTATTAACCGGGGCAACGGGCTACATAGGCAAAAGACTACTTCCCGCTTTGATCGAGCAGGGGTATGATGTTGTATGCTGTGTCAGGGACAAGAACAGATTTCATCCAACCGCATTAAATGGTAGTGGAAAAGTCTCTGTCATTGAAATCGATTTTCTAAAAGACCCTGTAGAAAATGATTTTATAAAAGATATTGATGCCGCTTACTATCTTATTCATTCAATGAGCGCTAACGTTTCTGATTTTTCAAAGCTGGAGGATACCTCTGCAAAAAACTTTATCAGCTTAATTAAGAAGACGAATATAAAGCAGATAATTTATCTTGGGGGAATTACAAACGAAGAGAAACTTTCCAAGCATCTTGCTTCAAGAAAAAATGTAGAAAAAAAATTTTCTGGCTCTGGCATACCTTTAACTTCACTCAAAGCCGGAATAATTGTTGGCTCTGGTAGCGCATCTTTCGAAATAATAAGAGACCTCGTTGAAAAACTTCCTGTCATGATTACACCAAAGTGGCTTAACACAAAACATCATCCCATAGCGATAAGAAATGTCATTCAATATCTCACCGAGGTTTTGTTGAAAGAGGAATTATTTAATCGTTCATTCGATATCGGCGGGCCTGATATATTGACTTACAAAGAAATGCTTCTTCAATTCGCAGAAGTTCGTAAACTTAAAAGATTTATTTTCACTGTGCCGGTTATGACTCCACGCCTATCTTCCTACTGGCTTTATTTTGTTACATCAACATCATATAAGCTTGCAGTAAATCTTGTGAATAGTATGAAGATTGAAGTGATTGCTAAACCGAATGAGCTGGAAAAAACAATTGGCATAAATCCGATTTCATACAAAGTGGCTGTCGAACAGGCATTTTCTAGAATTGAACAGAACGAGGTTGTTTCAAGTTGGAAAGATTCACTTGTTTCTAGCTACAAAGATGACAAACTATTAGATCATATAAACGTACCCACCTTTGGATGCTTCTTTGATAAGCGAGACAAAGAAATTACAAACAGCGTCGAACAGGTCATGAATAACCTGTGGTCAATTGGCGGTGAGCGTGGTTGGTATTATGCTGATTGGCTTTGGGGATTTCGTGGGTTTTTGGACAAGCTCTTTGGCGGTGTCGGTTTAAGAAGAGGAAGAACGAACAAGAATGAAATTAATGCTGGAGACACTTTAGATTTCTGGAGAGTTCTTCTGTCCGACAAACAAAACAAACGTATTCTTCTTTATGCTGAAATGAGCCTCCCCGGCGAAGCCTGGCTTGAATTTAAGATTGTTAAAAAAGATAATAAGAATTTTCTTGTACAAACTGCTACATTTAGACCCAGAGGTTTGCTTGGTAGATTATACTGGTATTCTGTTTTACCATTTCACTATTTTGTGTTCGATGGTATGGCAAGAAATATTGTAAACTTTACAACTCATTAGTCATAGAATTCATTAACTTGAAAAGTTCAATAATTAAAAATCTTGCTTTAAAACTCAGAATAGATAGTGGGGCTTTAACTTCTCAGCTTTCAAATCTGCTTCCTGATGTTGTTGATAAATTAACACCCGAGGGTAAAGTTCCCGAGGGAGATATAATGAGCAAAGGAATGGATATGCTTGGCGGACTATTCGGGAAATAATAAATTATTCTAAAAAATTAAGTGGTTAAGCCGCAGTTGAAATATAGCGGCTTTTTTATTTGGTCCTAACTATTAAATTATTTTAAGGGATTGAATTATCTCGTTTAACTCTTTAAGGAACGTTTTGTGTTGTTTTTTTTCTAAACAGTTAAAATTGTAGGATAAAATGAAAGATAAAGTAGTTATAATAACCGGAGCTAATCGTGGAATTGGTAAAGCAGCCACTAAGGAAATTGCAAAGCTTGGCGCAAAAATATATATGGCCTGCCGATCAGTTGATTCTGCCAATAAAGTTAAAGAAGAGTTAATCTCCGAAACAAAAAATAAAAACATCTTTGTAAGAGAATTAGATCTTTCTTCCGCTCAATCAATTAAAGATTTTGCCGAAGTTTTTTTGAAAGATGAAACTAAACTTGATGTGTTGATTAACAATGCTGGTCTTATGTCTCAGACCAAAAAATTGAATGACAAAGGTGTTGAGATGACATTTGCTGTTAATGTTCTCGGGCATCA
>JAOTUT010000471.1 GCA_029863735.1 Ignavibacteria bacterium | reverse complement strand
AAAAGAGTTTTAATTGAAGATGCATTAAAGCATTTATATAACTGTGAATATAACAGTGTAAGCTGCACACTTAATAGTGTAGCAGGAAAGCTCGCAATCTCAGAAGATGAGGCAGCAGAACTAATTACCAAACTTGAGGATATGGGATTATTAATATCACACCATGAAACTCTTCAGTTGTCAAGTGAAGGAAGAACCTACGCACTAAGAATTATAAGAATTCACAGGTTGTGGGAAAAATATCTTGCTGATGAAACAGGAGTTGATGAGCGTGAATGGCATCATTCAGCGGAAGAATTCGAGCACAAGTTAACTCCAACAGATGCAGAGGCTCTCGCCGCACAAATCGGCAATCCTGTTTTTGATCCTCACGGAGATCCAATTCCATCTAGTGATGGTAAACTGCCGGTTAAAAAAGGAATACCGTTGACTGATTTACAATTTGGTGAGTTCGCTAACATCATTCATATTGAAGATGAACCGGATGCGATCTACAGACAACTTGTTGCCGAAGGATTATATCCCGGTATGCAGGTGCGGATGATGGAATCGACGAATGAAAGAGTTAGGTTCACAGCGAATGGAGAAGAAAGTGTGCTGGCTCCGTTGTTTGCAAAAAATATTACAGTTGCGCCAATAAAATTAGAAAAGGCTGTTGAGGGGAAATTTAAAAATTTATCTTCTCTAAAAATTGGTGAGAAGGGAACAGTACTGGGTATATCGAAAGCATTGAGAGGTCAGCAGAGAAGAAGACTTATGGACCTCGGCGTTGTTCCAGGGACTGAAGTTGTTGCCGAGATTAAAGGCGCATTCGGTGACCCAACAGCATACAAAATTAAAGGGGCTTCAATTGCGCTCAGGAAAAAACTAGCTGAGCGAATCTATCTTATTCCAGAAAGTGAAGAAATCAATTAAAAATGAATTTAAACTCAAATAATTGCGAAACCTGTCCGGTTCACAACGCCGGTAATCTTAAACGACTTGGCATTGATATGAGCAACTTTGACTTTGTAGTTGCTTTAGCAGGAAATCCAAACACCGGGAAAAGTACTGTTTTCAATAATTTAACAGGACTCAAACAACATACAGGAAATTGGCCAGGTAAAACAGTTACACGTGCGGAAGGGGGGTTCGAGTACAGTAATTCCAGGTTCAAGTTGGTTGATCTCCCGGGAACTTATTCGCTTCTTTCAACAAGCACAGATGAAGAAGTAGCAAGAGATTTTATTCTTTTCGGTCAGCCTGATGTTACTATTGTGGTCGTGGATGGAACGCGCCTTGAAAGAAATCTTAATCTTGCGTTGCAAATTTTGGAAATTACTGAAAGAGTGGTTTTATGCTTGAATCTTATGGATGAAGCAGAAAGACATAATATTAAAATTGATGAAAGAATGCTTTCGAAGGATTTGGGTATTCCGGTGATTCCTACTGTTGCACGTTATAACAAGGGGATGAATGAATTGCTCAATTCAATTTATGAGGTTGCAACGGGAAAGTATGTTTGCAAGCCGTATAGAATTAAAAGCAGTTCAAAAGAACTTAATTATGCAGTTGAAAAATTGAGCAAAATGCTGCTGGAAGAATTTCCAAATCTTCCCAATGTAAATTGGGTTGCACTTAGACTTCTTGAGGGCGATCAAAGTGTAATTGATTCAATCAGGAACGGCGGATTAGGCAGTCTTAAAAAGCAAGAATTAGTTGAAATGGCAGTACAGTGATATATCATGGTGGAAAGAAAAAATTTAAAATCGCGAAGACATTAAATAGAACTAAAAACAGAATGAAAATCGAAAATCAAAACAGTGAATCAATTTTATCCACAGCAAACAACCTACGCTGGGAGATAGGTGAGAATTTCCACGATACCTTGATGGAATCGATCTACTCAAATGCTTCATCAATTACTAAACGAGCAGTTACTCTTCCAGCCGAAAAAGAAAATATTAGCTGGGAAAAGACCGTTGATAAGATTTTAACAAGTCCATTTACAGGCTTCCCTATAATGTTTTTAATTCTTGGAGTGGTATTCTGGTTAACTATCAAAGGGGCAAATGTTCCATCAGCATTAATTGCTTCATTTTTGCTTGATACCATTCATCCGATGTTAAAAAGTTTTGCCGCTGGTATTGGCTTACCATTTTGGCTTGATGGAGTATTGATAGACGGTGCATATCTTTCGATGGCCTGGGTTGTAAGTGTTATGCTTCCACCAATGAT
>JAOTUT010000470.1 GCA_029863735.1 Ignavibacteria bacterium | reverse complement strand
CTATAGATGAACAATTATTTTTTAAACAAATAAAAATTTTATTAAAGATTATGAATAGAATTTTACCAATTAGCACAATTTTATTTTTATTATTCCTTCCTGGTTTTACCTGGAATCTGGATGATTCAGACTTAAGTGGTGGCATACCGGCAAGAGTCGATGATTTAATTTCGCAAATGACTCTAGAGGAAAAAGTTGGTCAAATGACTCAAATCACCCTTCAGGCTGTATCAAAGACGCAAGGTACTGTTGATCAGAAATTTGAGATCGATCCTGAAAAGCTAAAAGATGCAATAATAAAATATCATGTTGGTTCTATCCTGAATGTATATGATGTTGCGCATAGCGTGGATGAATGGCATTCGCTAATTAAGCAAATTCAAGACTTGGCGATTAATAATACACGCTTACGTATTCCGATCATCTATGGGATTGATGCGATACATGGTGCGACATATACAAAAGAAGCAACTTTATTTCCACAAGCAATCAATATGGCAGCAACATGGAACAAAGAGCTTGTAAGAAAAGAAGGTGAAATAACTTCCAAACAAGTCAGAGCATCTGGAATTCCCTGGAACTTCTATCCTGTTATGGATATTGGTCGACAACCTCTGTGGCCAAGACTTTGGGAGACTTATGGAGAAGATGTTTATTTAACTTTAACACTAGGGACTAGTTATATAGAAGGCGCGCAAGGTAAAGACTATGGTTCGCCTGATAAAGTTGCAACTTGTCTTAAACATTATGTAGGGTATAGCTATCCGTTAAATGGAAAAGACAGGACACCTGCCTGGATATCCGAAAGAGTACTTAGAGAATATTTTCTTCCAACATTCGAGGCTGGAATAAAAGCTGGGTCACCAACGATAATGGTTAACTCATCCGAGGTAAATGGAATTCCTGTTCATTCGGATTATCATCTTCTTACTGAAGTTCTAAGAGACGAACTAAATTTCAAAGGATTTGTTGTTTCGGATTGGCAGGATATAATAAATTTGTATTCAAGAGATCGAGTTGCCTCAACTCCGGAGGAAGCAGTAAAAATGGCAGTGATGGCTGGTGTTGATATGAGTATGGTTCCCTATGATTTTAGCTTTTATGAAATATTACTAAAATTAGCTCAAGATGGGGAAGTCCCTATTTCCAGAATTGATGAAGCTGTAAAAAGAATTCTAACTGTAAAGATGAAACTGGGACTATTTGAAAACCCAATGCCAATTGAAAATTTTGAGCAAGCATTCAATAAGAATAATTATGATGATATTAATTTTCAAGCTGCCGTCGAATCAATAATCCTTTCAAAAAATAAGAATAATATACTTCCCCTATCAAAAGAAAATAAAGTACTAATAACCGGCCCAACAGCTAATCTTTTATCCTCAATGAATGGCGGATGGACGTACATTTGGCAGGGAAATGAAGAGAAACTCTATCCTGAAGAGGAAAATACTGTTGTAGAAGCTATTTCAAAACTGACTGGGGTAAAAAATGTTACATATGTTGAAAGTCCGGATTTCGATAAGGTAACAGATGTAGAAAAAATAAAAAAAGCTGCAACCTTATCTGATGTGATAATAGTCTGCTTAGGTGAACCTGCATATTGTGAGTCACCTGGAAATATAAATAATTTAACATTAGACGAAGCACAATTGAACCTTGTGGATGAATTATCAAAAACCGGTAAACCTATTGTGTTAGTAATGTTGGAAGGAAGGCCACGCATAATTAATAAAATATTTGATAAATCAGATGCGGTTCTTATTTCTTTTTTGCCGGGATTAAAAGGCGGAGACGCGATTGCTTCAATAATTTTTGGAGATGAAAATCCTAGTGCTAGGCTTCCTATCACTTATCCAAAAGACCCAAATGGTTTGATGTGTTATGATTACAAGCCAATAGAAGGTGTTGATAGTAACAACTATAATCCTCAATGGGAATTCGGTCATGGTTTAAGTTATACAAATTTTGAATACTCAGAATTGAACCTTAGTAAAAATGTAATAGGATTAAAAGAAGATATAATAGTTACTGTTGACGTAAAGAATGCAGGAAACAGAATAGGAAAAGAGGTTGTACAATTATATGTATGTGATCTATATGGTTCTGTGTCTCGTCCTGTGAGACAATTAAAAGGGTTTGAGAAAGTTGAGTTGAATCCAGGTGAAACGAAACAAATTAAATTTGTAATTTCTCCACAACAACTCTCATTCATTGGA
>JAOTUT010000037.1 GCA_029863735.1 Ignavibacteria bacterium | reverse complement strand
TGATCCAAAAAAAATCGGATAAGAAAAAACCTCAAAAATCAAAGGCGGAAAAAAAAGCAGCTAAAAGAGCAAAACAGGATGAAAAAAACCGTCAGGGATTAATTAAGTAGATTGATGGCTGGTGTCAGATTCCGGACGCTCCCGAAACGGGATCGCCGGAATGACATTTAATTCGTACAATTATTTATTGAGTTTATTTAACTTTTTGCTTTAAACTTGCGGAAGCTTCTGCCCGAGCGGTTTCTCGAACTTTTTCCAAAGCCAAAAGAACCGGTTCTCCTGCCAAAATTATTTTGTGCTGCAGGATTCTCGCCAGCTTTTATATCAAGCATTTTATAAGGATGATCAGCTATAACCGAAATAGGTTGTTTTATAAGTCGGTTAATAGAGCTTAGGTAAGAAATTTCCTCAGGATCACAGAATGAAAGAGCCGTTCCTCCCAGACCAGCTCTGGCTGTGCGACCAATTCGATGAATGTAAGCTTCAGCGAATTCGGGAATATCATAATTAACCACGTGTGATAATTTTTCGATATCAATTCCGCGTGCTGCAATATCGGTCGCGACAAGCACTTTAGTTTTGTTCAATTTAAAATTGTTTAGCGCACGCTGTCTAGCCTGCTGTGATTTGTTTCCGTGAATTGAATCCGCGTGTATTTTAGCATCATTTAAAACTCTCGTGACTACATCTGCACTTCGTTTTGTCCTTGTAAATACTAGTGCTGATTCAATGTTTTCATTTTTCAAAATATGAATGAGTAGTTTCTTTTTATCTCCTTTAGTAACAAAGTAAACAGCCTGATTAACGGCTTCAACTGTTTTTTGTTCAGGAGAGACTTCAATCTTTACCGGATTAATTAGAATTGAATTTGCCAGCTTTGTAATTTCCGAAGGCATAGTTGCAGAGAACAATAGAGTCTGTCTTTTTGCTGGCAGTTTTTCAATTATTTTTTTAACATCGTTAATAAATCCCATATCCAGCATACGATCAGCTTCATCAAGCACAAATATTTTTATGCTATTAAGACTTATGTATTTCTGGTTTATTAGATCGAGAAGTCTTCCCGGTGTGGCGATGAGAATATCTACTCCTTCTCTAAGTTTCATTGTTTGTGCTCTTTGAGAAACTCCGCCGAACACAACTGTATTCTTCAGGCCTGTGTGTTTTCCGTATGCTTTAAAGCTTTCACTTATTTGAAGAGCAAGCTCTCTGGTTGGGGTTAGGATTAGAGATTTAATTATTCTTTTTGATTTGCGGGATTCTCTTTCCGCACTAAGAATTTGCAGAATTGGAACAGCGAACGCTGCTGTTTTGCCTGTGCCGGTCTGCGCACAGCCAATCAGGTCTTTTCTATCAAGAATAACAGGAATTGCCTGTATCTGGATTGGTGTAGGTATTGTATAACCTTCATTGGATAGAGCCGTTTGTAACGGCTGAATAAGATTCAGTTTTTCGAATGACATATATCTTTCTGTTTAATTTGCCGTAAGAAAACTATTTCACGGTCTAATTAGAACAGAAATGTCTTTACAGCGGGTTAATAAATTAAGATTTGTAAAACGGTGCGATCAGAAATGTATGAACGAAGGCCTATTTTAAAAATCAACTGTGTTAAGTTACACTATTTAACTAACAACTCAAACTAATACAGTTGCAGGTTGATAGTTGCTTTAGTGAAGCGAAGAAGCTGTTCCATTGTCATTGCGAGCCCCGATATTCATCGGGATAAACTCGGAGAATCAATCTCTCACCTTTGCCGTCACAGCCGTGCCGTGAAGGGAGAAGAAAGGGAATTAAGAATTAATATCTTCTATCGCTGCTTCCTCTTGACTTCTGAGGTCTTGCTTCGTTAACAACGAGTCTCTTTCCTTTAAGCTCATACGTGTTCAGCGTATCAAGTGCTTTTTGAGCTTCATCCTTTTCTGGCATTTCAACGAAACCGAAACCTTTTGAGGTCTTGGTATACATATCCTGTATAATCTTTACACTTTCTACTTTCCCGTGCTGGGAAAAGAGTGTGTCCAGGTCTGTTTCCTGTACATTCTGGGCTAAGTTGCCGACATAAATATTCATTTTGTTCTCCTTTTAAATTTGATAATGATGGACCGGCTTAAGACAATGAAATAAACTGTACCGGTTTGATTGACACTGTATAAAAAGTTAGGATTAGATGAAGAGGTTTTTTACGAAGTTCACTTTTATCTTAATTTTCTTCTGCAGGACAACCATAAGGTAGACTAATAAAAGCGAAGTTGCAAGTTTATAAATTTGTTTCATCAGGAAAATTGATTTTATAATCATTAATAGAATATTTTATGTGGGAAAACCACTGAATTAAAAAAAGGTGTTAGGAGTTATGAAACTGAATTCTCTGCCCATGAAAGCCTGCCTGACGGCCCCGACCTAGCCGCGAGGCGAGTAGACAAGTTAACTAGGATTTTTCTTTGAAATTATACTTGTGATATCATTACAATCCCGAGCTTAGTCGAGGGAATCAAACTTCATACTGTCGCCCTCGACACTTCGATGAACTAAGTGTGACACTCCATGTCATTCCGGCGAGTTCGTTTACGGTCAAGTCCATAATCTTTTGCCATCTGATTCCAGACTTCGCTGGAATGATTACTTTGAAAATCAATAATAGTGATTACACATTTCGTACAGTCATCCTTAACTGGTATCAGAATCTCATCAATTTACAAATTAAGATGCTGAAATAAATTCAGCATGACAATTGGGAAAAGTATTATCTTACCTGAGAGAATCCCTGATCTTATGAATAATAGATTTGTTTACATATTTATTCTAAATGTTGCTATTTCAGCTTCTCTTTTTGCACAGAGCAATGAACCGAGTATTGAAGGTGATAAACTCCAGTTTAGTGTGACTGATCTCTACGGAAATACTGTAACCTCAAATGATACAATATTTGTTGGAAAAGTTATTTATATAACTCTCTGGGGCACCTGGTGCCCGCCCTGTATTTCAGAAATACCTACATTGATTGAACTTCAACAGGGATATTACAACGATGGACTTGTTGTTCTGGCAATTGCATTTGAGTTCAGTGAGGAAACAGATTTCAGAAAAGAACAGCTGCAAAGTTTCATAGATGAATACGAGATTAATTATCTTGTTATGGATGGCGGGACTCCTAAAAATTTTGAGAACGTTTTCCCTTCTATCAAAAACGTTGAGGGACTTCCAATTGAAATTATTATAAACCGGAATGGTATAGTAGAAGTTATCCGGAACAGTTATGGATTTAGCGATGTATGGGCGGGAAGATTAGAACAAGAAATCAAAACACTTTTGAAGTAAACATCCTAAGGTGAATCATGAAATCCTTCTTAACAATTATTTTTACATTTATAATTAGTGTAACCATCTTCGGACAGACATTTCCCGATAGCGAAACGGACGGGAAATATTTTGAGATAAATGGTGCAAAACTCTGGACTGTTAGTTTTGGAAAAGGTGATCCAATATTTTTTATTGCCGGTGGTCCTGGAGGCACACATTATGGTTTAAGATGGTTCGATTCACTTTCAACAACAAATACATTGGTTTATTACGATGCCTTTGGAAGAGGTAAGTCTGATACTGCTAAAAATGTTATTGAATATTCTTTAGAGAGGGATATTGAAGATCTGGAAGGTTTACGAAAAGCTATGGGTTTTTCTACAATTAATATTTTAGGACATTCTTATGGCGGAGTGGTTGCACAGGGCTATGCAATTAAATATCCCGAAAATGTTTCGCACTTAATATTAGCAAATTCTTTTCATAGTTACCTTATGTGGCAGGAAAACTGTGATAATTCCAATCACGAAATAAAAACAAATTATCCTGAAGTCTGGGAAGAGCTGATGAAAGTAAGAGAGCAGGGTGCTGTTTCAAGTGATAAGACACACTATGAAATTTACGACCGAGTACCTTATGGTTTTTTGTATGCATACAATCCGGAGTATTTTAAACCCAGCGGAAGGAAACCATATCCATACCCCACAAACAAAAAATTGTATTATCAAATGGTTGGCAAGGATGGGGACTTTGAACTTACAAACAATATCGGGACTTTTGATTACAGGAAAGAATTAAAAGATCTAAATATGCCCGTACTTATTTACGGAGGACGCTATGATCGTGTAGCTGTTCCGTGGATGATGCTTCAATTCAAAATGTATTGTCCACAGGCTGAGTTTTTTATGTTTGAAGAAAGTGGTCATAATCCACAAGTAGAAGAACCTGCTGTGCTTTTTGCTTTGATAAGAGAATTTTTGAGTAAATAGATTAAACCTAACCGTGTCATCCTGAGCCTGTCGAAGGATGGTTGTCACACTTCGACCCGCCTTCATTTCATTGCGGCGAGGCAAGCAAACTCAGTGTGACACTGACTGTCATTCTGGCGATGTCCGTATACGGACGAGTCCAGAATCTGTCGCAGTCTGATTCCCGACAACCTGTCTGCTGACAGGCAGGCTTCGATCCCGAATCAAGTTGGGGGCAGGCTTACTCAGTGTGACAAGTCCTTCTGAGTGAAGCGAAGAAATAAAATATTTATCCAATCGTCACCAGTGACGCCGCAATCAAACTATGACGCCCTCTAATTCTTTGAAAAAATCAAATCTTAATAAAAATATTTTGCACAATTTTTTAAGAACTTCTTATAAGATTATTAAATTACATTTAGCTGTTATAAGAATTATAAATTCTTAAGGAGATTACAATTGAGAAAAACTGTTACCGAAGATCCGGTTGCTAAAAAGAACGAGACGATATTAAATATCATTCTGTCAATTTCTATCCTTAACCTTCTCATATATATTGCTACACTTTACTTTACATCCTATGGCATTTTCCGGGACGAGCTTTACTACCTTGCCTGTGCAAACAGACCTGCTTTTGGATATGTTGATCAGCCGCCCCTTTCCATTTGGGTGCTTGCTGCCTGGAAGTTTTTTCTTGGTGATTCGCTTTTTGTTATAAGATTACTTCCCGCATTTGTTAGTTCAGCAACAATTTTTTTTCTTGGACTTTTTACATTCAGACTTGGCGGCGGTAAAAGTGCCGTAATTATTGCGATGGTTACTTTTATGCTATCCCCAATTTTCCTCGGAATGACCACCATCTATTCGATGAACGTGTTCGATTTCTTCTTCTGGATATTAGCCGCTTATGTTTTTCTTCAAATTCTTGATTCAGAAAATACCAATCTCTGGTATGTCCTCGGTATTGTAATCGGGCTTGGCTTGCTTAACAAAACAAGCATGCTATGGTTAGGTGCCGGGGTATTTATTGGTACTCTGTTTACTCCGCTAAGAGAAGAGCTAAAAACAAAATATCCATACATTGCTGCCGGAATTGCGTTGCTAATTTTCTCACCCTATATCATCTGGAATTTAACGCACGACCTGGCTCATCTTGAATTTATGAGAAATGCCGCTCAAAGAAAGTATGGCGGCTTAACTCCTGTGTCATTTATTCTCGATATGATTTTAATTTTCAATCCTCTTTCTTTTTTAATCTGGATTCCAGGACTTGTGTATTACTTCTTTAATAAAAATGCCAGAATCTTCCGCCCGCTTGGCTACATATGGCTTGTAACCTTTTTGATACTTTTTATCAACTTGCATAGTAAAGCAGAATACATCGCACCGGCATTTCAAATCCTGTTTGCCGGAGGTGCTGTTATGATAATGAAATGGAATGCAAGACTGAAGCGGTTAAAATTCGCTCTTGCAATTCCAGTTGTTGTGATTGGAATTTTTCTTTCACCGCTTGCCCGTCCGCTGCTTCCTGTTGAAAGTTTTATAGATTTTCAGTCTGCACTTAAATTAGGTGCTTCGAACAGCGAAGGCAAGCAACTTGCTGATCTCCCACAATTTTATGCTGATATGTTCGGCTGGCAAGACATGGCTAAAAATGTTTCCAAAGTATATCAATCACTTAGCATTGATGAAAGAAAAAACACGGTAGTTTATTGTAATAACTACGGTGATGCAGGAGCAATTGAATACTATAGTGATAAGTATCCGTTACCCAAAGTAATCTGTCCGCACAACAATTACTGGTACTGGTGGCCGGAAAATATTAAATTATCAACTGTAATTATTATTGGTGGTAGTTTAAATGATCATCTTAAATCGCTTGAGCAGGTTGAAGCTGCAGGTGTGCACAAATCAAAATACGCTATGCCCTATGAAAATAATCTTACAATCTTTATTGGCAGAGGATTGAAAAGATCTATTCCGGAAATAAAGCAGAGCAATAAGATTTTTATTTGATAACTCATAACCAAAATATACTTGATTCATTTTATAATATTACGTAAGTTGCGTTACGCAATAAACGTAACGTAATATATGAAACCACAAAACCCGTTTTTAGTTTCGGGCTATTATTCTCCTGAATTTTTCTGTAACAGGGAAAAAGAAACTGAAAGAATAATTAATGCTCTCAGAAACGGAAGAAATATCACCCTGTTTTCTTTAAGACGACTCGGCAAAACCGGGCTGATTGAACATACGTTGAACAAGCTTAAATCCGAAAAGAAAACACACATTTTCTACATGGATATTCTGTCAACTACAGACTTGAGCAGCTTTATAAATTTATTTGCTTCCGCAGTACTGGGTAAGCTTGAATCATCTCCGGAAAAATTCATAAAAAAGGTCGGAGAGATATTTGCCGGTATTAGACCGGTAATCTCTTTTGATCCTTACAGCGGGATGCCGACGTTTCAAATTAATATTCAATCTTCAGAAGATGCGGATAAATCCCTGCAAAAAATATTCAACTATTTAAAAAAGAACGGAAAGAAGATAATTATTGCAATAGATGAATTTCAGCAGATAGCAAACTATCCTGAAAAAAATGTTGAAGCTGTACTCAGAACAAATATTCAACGGGCAACTGGAGTGAATTTTATTTTCTCGGGAAGTCAGAAGCATATCCTTCTTTCTATCTTTAGTCAGTATGGCAAGCCATTCTTTCAGAGCACCGAAATGATGCAGCTTGAACGTATACCCAAAGGTGAATACCGTGAGTTCATTATTTCGAAACTCGGGAAGGGTAAGAAAAAAATAAACGAATCGACCGCAGCAACGATACTTGAAATCTGTCGGCTTCATACTTTCTATGTACAGTTTTTATGCAACCGGCTGTACGGATTAAAAGACCGCACAATTACTGAATCGCTTGTCCGGGTAACTTTAGAAGGTATATTAAAAGAAAACGAAGCAGTGTATATAAATTACAGAAACCTGCTAACAGAATATCAGTGGAAAGTATTGATTGCAATCGCCATAGAGGGAAACGCAAAGCTCATTACATCAAAAGAGTTTATATCAAAGCATAAGCTGGGAACTCCCAGCTCAGTTCATACAGCCGTAAAATCTTTACTGAATAAAGAAATGATTTACAAAGAGAATAATGATTATTTTATTTATGATGTTTTCCTTGAACGATGGCTCGAGGGTATAACGTCGTAAATAGTACTTGTCTAAGACGCTCCTGCTTGCCTCGTCAAAGTCTGAAAGACGAAGACGGGTCATTCCGGACCTGCCTTGCCGTCAGGCTTGATCAGGAATCTAACTCTTTGATTTTTGATTGTAAATAAGAATCTGTCCAAAGGACACCTATGGAGAAACAATCCGCCTTAGGCGGACAGGTTGACAAACAAATTATTTTTCTTGTGAATCCTTTTTAAAATTGAATTCATTTCTGTTAAGCCATTCTTTCTGACCCGTAAACTGAACATCTTTTCTGGTTACAAAAACATCTCCCCCAATAATGTAAGTTTGCCTGATAGTGGCGGGTTGGTCATCATTAGTACCCATTGACTCGGTAACTATTTCAAGGTTTCCATCTTCAAGCAGGCGTTTAGATATTATTGGTTCGCCATTTAACATAGTGCCGCCGTCTGATATGGAAAAAGTCTCTTCGGAATTAGCTTGCGGCTCATCAGGGAATGAAAAGTAAAAAGTAAATTTATTGGTTTCCTCAATTTGAACAATTCTTAACTCGACGGGCATTGAAAAGGGTTCACCGTTTTGATAATCAAGATATGTTAATGTGCCTGACCAGCTTCCAATAAGCGGTTTGAAATCTGCAGAAGAGATTGTTGTTTGTGCTGAAGAATTATAGCGGCTAAATAAACAGAAGAGAACTGCGCTGAAGAAAATCATTTTTTTCATAGATTGCCTTTGATAGATTAGGTTACAATTAAATTACAAACGCTTTTTATCAATTGTTAGTTCCAATGCGGGGATTAAGTTAAAATGACTTTTTGAGTTGCTTTCATTCTCTTCGGCCGTCACGACCGATGCCGTGACGGGAGGATAAAGTGAATTAAGAATTAATATCTTCTGTCGTCGCGTCCGCCTTCTCTCTTTGGTCTTGCTTCGTTAACTACCAGGTTCTTTCCTTTAAGCTCAAACTTGTTCAGCACATCAAGCGCTTTCTGAGCTTCTTCTTTTACGAACATTTCAACAAAACCGAATCCTTTTGATATCTTGGTGAACATATCCTGGATAATTTTAACACTGTGTACCTTCCCGTGCTGGGAAAAGAGATTTTCCAGGTCTGCTTCCTGTACATTTGGAGCTAAGTTGCCTACATAAATATTCATTTTGTTCTCCTTGTAAATTTGATGATGATAGTCCGGCTGCAGATAATGAATTAATCTGTCCCGGTTTGATTGACACTGTATAAAAAGTTAGGATTAGATGAAGAGGTTTTTTACGAAGTTCACTTTTATCTTAATTTTCTTCTGCAGGACAAACATAAGGTAGACTAATAATAGCGTAGTTGCAAGTTTGTAAATTTGTTTTATCAGGAAGATTGATTTTATAAGCGTTAACGGAATATTGTATGCGATGGTCTTTGACGGAAAGCAATCTCTCTCCTTGGCCATCACGGCCGATGCCGTGATGTCATCTTAGCTGAGGTGCTTAAACATTTAACTGTAAGTGGCTTGTAAGTGGTCACCGCTTTAACTAACTACAAATAACTATTTTATCAATATTAAAGAAGGATGCAAAAAATGGATGTATTAAACACAGTGAAATCAGCTGTTGGGGGTGTTGCGGGAAAAGAAATTATGCCAATCATTATTAAATTAATCAGTGAACAAAGCGGCGGGCTTAGTGGGTTAATTCAGAAGTTTACTTCTAATGGTCTTGGTGATGTCGTGAATTCCTGGGTTGGCACCGGGGAAAAACTCCCGATTTCTGCCGACCAAATTAGCAAAGTGCTTGGTCCCGATATAATTAAAAATATAGCGGAAAAAACCGGGTTGGATACAAATGCTGTGACCGGACAATTAACAACCTTACTTCCGCAGGCGATAAATAAATTAACTCCTGATGGAAAAATTCCCGAAGGCGATATTCTGAAAAAGGGAATGGATATGCTGGGTGGATTAAAAGGCGGTAAATTCTAAAAGGAATTCTGTTCTAAGTTCTGTAAGTCCGGCAATTGCCGGACTTTTTTATTTTTAAAAATATTTTCTCCTGCTTCTTTCGCCTGTCACCGACTTGCCCACCCACAGCCTCTGCATCGCTGTCATTCTGAGCCCTTCGATAAACTCAGGATAAACTCTGCCGAAGAATCCACAGCTTTTTTCTGAAAAAATAGCAGAGAAATAAAATTTTTATCTGATTTTTCAATGATTAATCAGGATTGCATCTCCTAAATACTGCAATTTTTGACACTCATCTAATTAATTTCTATTTGTTAAACTTTTGTGATGATTCTAAGTGAAATAATTAGCAATATTGCGGTAGAATGCTAATCCATTTACAGTGAGACCTTATAATTAAAAGTTATTTTGTTGTTGCAGATCAAATAATAAATTGAAAATTATTTTATAGGAGGAATAATGAAAACTATATCTTATATCAT
>JAOTUT010000469.1 GCA_029863735.1 Ignavibacteria bacterium | reverse complement strand
ATTTGGTGTTAAACAGACCCGTTTCTATCAATGACGTTCAATACAGTCCCTTTGGAGGAGGTTTCAGCGGCTATACAAATTATGCAGTGACCATTAGAGGAATTGTTACTGCTGATTCATCGGATATCAAAGGGTATGGCTCATCATCTTTCGCACGAAATTATATGCAGAATGGCGAAGGTCCGTGGAGCGGTATTCAAATAAATTTTGGTGATCCATTAGGATCTGAATTATTTGGGTTGTTAAGACGTGGTGATGATGTTACGATGACGGGAATGATCCAGGAATCATTCGGAGTAACCAGAATTAATAATGTAACAGCTTATAATATTAATTCACCTGGCAATTCACTTCCAGCTCCACAAATTCTAACAACTGATGAAATCGGAACCCTCGGTGATGGTGAAGTATCTAAAGAGAAGTGGGAGAGTGTGCTCGTTGCATACCAGGATCCAGAAATCACTAATATAAATGCTGATGGTGGAAGTAATTTTGGTGAGATGTACGTAAGTGATGGGTCCGGAGATACTCGCGTTGAACTTGAAGACGGCAATAATTCTTATCAAAACGGTTCTGGTTCACCAGGTACAATTTTAGTTGAACAAGGCGCATCTTTCGATGAGTTGATTGGTATTATGTATTACTCATTCAGCAATTACAAACTTGTTCCAAGAAAAGATGATGATTTTGTAAACTATACTACAGATGTTTCAGATGATTACCCGATCCCGACCGTATATAGTCTGGAACAAAATTATCCTAATCCTTTTAATCCATCTACAACAATCCAATATTCTTTACCCGAAGCAGGAACTGTAAATATTAATATTTACAATATATTGGGTGAGAATGTAAAGACTATCATTAATAATTCAACCCAATCTGCCGGCTCTTACAAGGCAGTCTTTAATGCAAGCTCTTTACCAAGTGGGATTTATTTTTACAGATTAGAAGTCAACGATTTTGTACAGGTAAAGAAAATGATTTTAATGAAGTAATTGAAATGATTTTAATGTGAGACTCACTTTAAAAGTGAGTCTCACTAGGATTAAATATGCGAATAATTTTACTATTAGTTTCAATATTCATTTCATTATTAGTTGCTTCTTGCACGGATGATCCTGTAAGTAATCCAGCTGGTAATCAACCGCCGAACACGGGTTTATTTCTTTATCCGGATAGTATTATTATTCCGCAGCAGAGTAGATTAACAGTTCATTGGTGGGGAGACGACCCGGATGGATTAGTTATAGGATTTTATTTTTCCTGGGATAATATCAACTGGACGTTTACAGCTTCCAACGATAGCCTTTTTGCTCTCCAAATTGGTGTAAGCGATACAATATATACATTTAGAGTTTCTGCCGTTGATAACGAGGGCAATAACATATATGACAGCAATGTAAACAGGAACGGAATTGATTTTGGACCGGAACCGTACATCGACGAAAATGATAATGGTCAATATGATCAGGGAGAATTCTTTTATGACATCGGTTTAGTTGATCCCACACCTGCACGCTTCGATTTTCCTTTGCGAAATACAGCTCCAACTATAAGCTGGAATGAATTAAGCTTTTTACCAGATACGTCTTTCCCCGTAATGACATTCAGTTGGAATGTTGATGATATTGATGGTGTTGAATCGATTGTGGCAATTGAAATAGCACTAAATGATACAACTAATCAATCTAATAATATTAGTTTGGATGGTAGTGTGCGCACTGTAACACTCCGCACGAATGATTTTTCAACTGGAACAGCGGCAATGGAGATTTTAATTGAATCACAGGAGGGAAATATTAATCCAGAACTTTTACCCGGACTTATGCTTGATGCAAATAACAGTTTTTATGCCCGGGCTATTGACATCTCTGGAGCAGCTTCTCCTTTTATTTCATTGCCAGATTCCGGGCAAACCTGGTATGTAAAAAAACCTGTTGGCAATTTGCTAATCATTGATGACTATCGTACGATCGATAATACAGGTGCATTTTATAATGCTATGTTTGATAGCCTTGGTTTGACCGGACATTACAACATTTATGATATTCATACAGAAACTCCACCATTCCTTAATGTAACATTTTTAGAGACAATTAAACTTTTTGATTTTTTGTTCTGGTATACTGACAATAGCCCATCCATTGATCTTGCAAGTTTTGCAACTGATAAATATCTTACTGCCGGTGGCAAAGTAGCTTTCTCAATGCAGTTCCCACAGAGTG
>JAOTUT010000468.1 GCA_029863735.1 Ignavibacteria bacterium | reverse complement strand
CTATATTTTTACCGGAATACTTCTCAATTCCAGTTAATTCAAAATCATAACCAATAAATGGAGTAAATGCTGTAATATTTAGTTGAACTGCATAATAATCAAAGCCAGCTCCATACGATCCATTTTTAATATCGGTTGGAACAATATGGATATTGTAAGTTAAAACACCATAAAATCTGACGCCATAAATTTTATAATATCCAATCAATTCAAAAAATTCTCTGCTGTAAACAAAAGGTTGCCTATTGTCTAGCCAGGTTTGTGTTTCAGAATCATAATATCCATCAACAAGATGAGCACTGATATGACTAAATCGTAATCGTGCACCCCATTCTTTTGTTTCAGATTTGTGTTTATAACTTCCATTTACTCCGAATAAATAATCAATAGTTTCAACCGGAAATTTGAAGTCAGCTTCTGAACGAGCTCTTGTGTAAGTAAAAAAATCTGCTCCGAATGAAAAAGATTCGTCTACATTTTTCCATTGAACGATATCATGAGAAGTTCCGATGTCAATCCTTACTTTTTCAAGTTCAAATAAATACTGAAATCCTGTTTGTGGTTCAAGAAAATGAGCAACGAATGGCTGAATATTTAAATCTGCAGGAAACCATTCAGTTGTGGTTTGAGCAAATGAATTTATTTTGATAAAAGAAAGGATAACTAAAACAGGAACAAATCGCATTATTTACTTTCTGATTTGGAGATTAGTTTCTTTTTGATTTTTTGTTTGACGAGTTTATTATAACTGTATTTGAATTTGGATGTCAAACTGGAAATTGCGTACAAGTTTGTTGGAAACGCAAATGATGGCTCAAAGTAACAATTGACTGTGCAGCCATCACAAAAATCAAACCTGCCTTCATTCTTTATAAAATATTTTACCTTGTCAGATTTTCGTATCTCACTAATCGATCGATCAATCTTAATTTTATCATTTGCAAAATGATAGCAAGGAAGAAGTATTTCATTAGTTGGAGAAATAACAATAACTCTGGAAGCAGCTTTGCAGCTTGGATTATCAGTATCATTCCCACCGTTTCTTCTGAGTTTCATAAAAGCTTTATTTAAATAAACATCCATTTTGCCATCACAATATTCATCGACGTAGTCAACTGCTTCCTGTGTGAGACCGGGATTACCGAAATAAGAAAAAACTGGATTAACCAGAAGCACCAAATCATGCTTCGCAGCTAATTCGTGCATTCGTGGCAGCTTATTGTAGGTTTCATTAGTAACGGTAAAAAGAATATCAGGAAATTCACCGAGTGATTTTGCTATTTCAATACTTTTAAAGATGGAATTATAACAATCCACTTTCCTTATTCTGTTATGTTCTTCCTCATCTGGAGAATCAAGGGAGAAATGTAGAAGATTAATTTTTCCCGTAAGCTTTTCAGCAAACTTGGGATAAAGTAAAGTGTTGGTTGTTATGCTCGTCTGCATTTTCAGGTTATGCGCAAACTCCGCCATCAGGTGAATATCCTTGTGAAGCAGAGGTTCACCACCGGTTAAATCAATAAACTTAACTCCAAGTTTTGCAAGCTGTTCAACATTAGATTTAAACTCATTTAGATCAGCATTAGGTGTATCTTTAAAATTAGTGTGATCACCAAAATGACAAAACTCACAGAAAGCGTTGCACCTGTATGTTACATAATAGTTACAGAGAAGAAGCATTAATAAACTCTATCTTTCCATTTTACTTTTTTACTAAAAAAACCCACAAAAGGTAATAGAAGCACGTAAATGATATAATAAATTTCAAACACCGGAAAATATTTTAAATTCTTTTGAAGACCTAATCTTTGATGAACCGGCAAAAGGACAAAAAAGTCTATAGCTATTTTGAAAATTGCAAGATATAACCAAACAGCACTATAGAAAAATGGCATCAGTAACAGAAATAAATTAGTAAAAAATGACCACAACATTAAACCCATACCTAACGGAGGTGTATCAATTCCACCAACTGCCCATCGCTTCTTTTGGCTAAATAGTTCTTTGAAACCGGAAGCAGGTTTTGAAATAACCAAGGAATCTTTGTTTAGTGGATAGATAACACGGTATTTTTTTAGTTTATTTATTGAATTGAGGAGTAAAAAATCCTCCGTAACGCTGAATGGCAATTTTTCAAATCCTCCAGTTTCCTCGTAGGCATTTTTTCTAAAGGACATATTGTTACCGATACAGCTAACCGGTTTACCAAGATTTATAGTTCCAGAAGCAATA